>JASHYW010000273.1 GCA_030042885.1 Streptosporangiaceae bacterium
TGACCAGGCGACGGTGCCAGGCCAGCAGGGTGCCAGGTGTCACGATCCGGTGCAGCCGCAGGTGCCCGGGCAGCAGCCTGGCCAGCGCCGCTATCACGGCGCGGTCAGCCCGGTCCGGCTTGGGGCGGGCGACCTGCCGGCGCAAGACCGCAACCTCATGCCGCAGCACGAGGATCTCCGCGTCCCTGGCGGCATCACTGCGCGCTAGGAGCCCCAGCCAGCCGAACACGCGGACCATGAACAAGTAGATGAGGCGGACGAGCACGAGCGCCGAGCGTAGACCAGCAGGTCAGGAGACACGCCGGATTCTGGCACGGCACAGGGCCTCCCGCGGGCAGGCGCCGGTGCCGGCTGGATGAGCAGCAGCTGGCCGCGCTGAATGTGGCGCTGGAGGCCGGGCCGCTGGCGGCCGGGTGGGAGGCCGTAAGTGCGGGTTATCCGGATGACTGTGTGAGGGCGGCCAGCGCCTCTTCTCGATACTGGCTGCCACACTTGGCGAGCCGCTGTGCCACCCATATGCGCAGTTCTTCCTCGGTGTCGGCGTCGTTGAGAATTGTTCGCAGTACGTTTATCCCTGCGTGTGGATCGGCTGTCTGCAACTGAATCAGCTGGTCAGCTGCTTCTGCTCGGGCCCAAGATTCGGCGGTCACGTCATTGAGGGCGGTAATGAGCCAGGTTGCTGCTTCGGCGTCTGAGGCTCTGCTGATCCTCAGGAGGTTATGGGCAGCCTTGAGAAGGTCATCGGCCCTCGCCTGAGGGTCGGCGGCGAGCTCGCGAAGGATCTGGACCGCCTCATCGTTGCTGTCAGGTGCGAGTTCTCCCAAGAGGCCCGCGGCATCGCAGCGGGTGGACAACGGAGTTGCTGGATCCGCAAGCAAGGCCCGGACGGTATTAAGGGCGTCGGAGTGCAGGGCGGGACCGAACAGGGCCAGTCCCCGGGCTGCGACGAACCGATGATGAGGATCGCTACTGGAGTTGGCCAGCTCCGTCAGCACGCCGGTGACTTCTTCGTACTCGTCAAAGTCGAGGCGGGCCATCGCCCTGGCCGCGTATACGCGTGTCCACGGGTCAGTCACGGGGTCACCGAGGATGGTCCTCAGCGCCTGAATCACCTCTGGAAGGTGCTCTGGCGCAAACGATGTGATGGCTTCGGCCGCACCAACTGCAACTGACAGCAAATAAGGGGGGCATGAGGGATCAGCGATGGCTTCCCTCAATATGGCGATCGCCACCGGCCGGTGGTCGGATGAGATCCGGGCGAGGGCCCATGCGGCTACCCATCGTTCGTTGGGATCTGCCGTAGCGTCGTCCATCATCGCTTTGAAGGCGGCAATGGCTTCTCCCAGGTACTGCCTGGGTATTTCCTGGAACGAGAATGATGTAAGGGCTTTGTCCCAAGCTCTGGCTTGCGGGTCTGCGAGAATGGCGTTGAGGGCGGATGCGGCCTCGGCGGGAAATCCCGCCGAGGCGAGACCGCGGGCGGCGAACCGGCGCTCGTGACAGTCGGCCAGTGGGTCGGTGATGATAGCCCAGAGCGCGGCGAGCGCCTCCGCCCGCAGGTTCGGCCCGGCTGCGCTCAGCGTGGTGGCGGCGTTTACCTTGGCGTCGGGGTGGGTGTAGGGGTCGGCGAGGATAGTGCCCGGGCTGCGGGGCGCGGACCAGGGCACAGGCGCCGGATGGGGTGAACGCGCCGGTGCAGTACGGGCCGCGGGCCGCTGCCATGGCCGCCTACCTGTGGCATGGCCAGTTCCTGTCCCGGGGCCGGGCGGCCGCCGCGCTGGGCGAGATGTTCGGCTGCGCGCCGTCCCCGGGCGCGATCGCCGCGATGACGGCGAAGGTCGCGGGGATCATCGCACCGGCGATCGATGCCATCGTCAAGGCGCTGATCGCCGCTGACGTCGCGCACCTCGATGAGACCGGGTTCCGGGTGGCCGGGAAGCTGGCCTGGGTGCATTCCGCGTCGTCTGGCAAGTTCGTCCTGGTCACCGTGCACGGCAAGCGAGGCAGGCAGGGTATGGACGCGGCCGGGGTGCTGCCGTCGTTCGCCGGGATTGCCTGCCATGATGCCTGGGCGCCCTACGACGGCTATGACGGCGTGGCCGGGCACGCTTTGTGCGGTGCTCACCTGCTCCGGGAGCTGACCGCGGTCACCGAGACCGGCACTGCGGACGACGTGATCTGGGCGCGGCAGGCCATCGACGCGCTGCTGGAGCTGAACCAGGCCGCCGACGCGGCCCGTGCTGCCGGGCACGATGCCATCGACGGGGAAGTCCTGGAAAAGCACGGCCGATGGTTCCGCGACGCTGCGGACGCCGGGATCGTCGTGAACGCCGCGCGCTGCAGCAAGCTGCAAAGAAAGCGGCACGCCCTGGCAACCCGGATGCGCGACCGCGCCGGTGACTATCTCCGGTTCGCCCATGACCTGCGGGTTCCGTCTGACAACAATGAAGCGGAACAGGTCATCAAGATGAGCAAGCTGCGCATCAAGGTCTCCGGCTGCATGCGCTCCATGCACGGCGCCGAGACCTTCTGCGCCATCCGCTCCTACCTGGCCACCGCCACCCGCCACGGCATCGGCTGGCTCGACGCACTCACCAGGGCAGCCCGGGTACACCCCTGGGTCCCCGATACCACGTAGCCGCCGCGCCAGCACGCCAGTTACGATGCGGCGCCGCGCTGACGGGGCGCCGGTTACCGTAGCCGCATGCCATCACGTCCAGCGCGCCCTCAGCTGGGCCTGTTCGATAACCCGGCCGACGCCTTCAGACTCGAAGAACTCACTGAAACCGTGCGGGCCCTGGAACGCCAGCGGCCCGGCCGGACCGTCGATGAGCTCTCCCGCGCAGTATTCGCCGAACT
>JASHYW010000274.1 GCA_030042885.1 Streptosporangiaceae bacterium
CTCGATATCGACAAGGTGCAGCCGCCGTGCCGGGAACCGGCGCCGTGTGCTCGCCCGCTGCGGGTCCTTGTCCCCGCTGATCATCCTCAGCATCCCCAGGCCTCCTCCGCGATCCCGGCACCCACCCACCTAGCTCTCCATGCATCAGTGGCATGGACTACCATGCAAGCATGGCATGGTTGACCATGCGATGTCAACATGGAAGTACGATCACTTTAATTGCTGGTCAGAGCCATAATGAGCTTCCGCCATGCTTGTCATACATGGAATTACAGGTAAGATGAGCAGTGTGAACATGCCTGCAGTCCGAAACGAGCTTGCCGCGACCCTGGAGGAAACCCTGCGGCTCCAGCAGCGGCTGATGGACGACGTGCGCGATGAAGCAGTCCCGGTCGCAGACCTGGTCGCACAGGTCACCGTGCTGGAGCGGCTTGACGACCGGCGCGATCGGCTGATCGGCCAGCTACGGCACACGGCCAGCGCCGGGATGCGCCCAGCGCGGACCAGCCCACCCGTCCGCGAAATCCTGCTGGAGACCCTCGCCGACTTCCGCTGGCCGCAAAATGCCGGGTTCCTCGAGGAGTACCTACTAGCCAAGCACCAGCTGCAACTGGACAGCCGCGCGTTCGCGCCCCTGCGCCGCGACGAGCGGAACGCCTGGGACCGGACACCAGGCGCCCGAGAGGCCTACATCGCCCCTGCCCTGGAACCGGGCGGGTCCGCGAACCCCCGCTGGATCACCCGTTCCGACTGGCCCATGGAACGCCGCATCGTCGCGACGCGGCGAACGGAGCGCCTGTTCGACCTGTACAAGATCTATGTCCTCGCCGGGCGGCCAGGATCGGCCGAAGCCAGCTACCTCGGCCCCCGCCGCCGCGTCGATGCGCTGCTTGAGAAGTACGCGCAGGACATCCTCCACACCGAGCCACCGTCGGCCTCCGCATCCGACGACGAGTTCAGGGCATGGCGCGCGAATATCCGCGAGCGCGCCGGCGCTCTCATCGGGGAGGTCCGCGGGGATGACGAGCTGGACCGCAAGCAGATCGCCCGCCAGCTCGCTGACTTGTCCGACCGTGAACGCATCTGGGGCCGGAACGCAGGCATCAAGGCGGGGGCCCGCGGCAAACAGGCCCCCCGCTGACTAGATCGCCGCCGCCGATGAGACCGGCCTCTGGTGATAGGTGAGCTGCATCTCGTTGCCCGGCTCACCTGGAAGCGCGCCTGGCCAGGATGTGAGGTCTACGAACTCGAACAGGCAGCCTGCGAACTGCGCCGCCCTTCTTCCATCCATGCCACTGTCGGCTGGCTTCCATGAAAGAACCAACGGTGCATCCTAGACCGCGGCGGTAACACTCCCGCTGTGTCGCGTTCGTTGGCCACGCTGCGTTGCCAGGGCAGCAGCGGTAAAGATTTCCTGCTTGCGGGAGTTAGCGTTTTGCTAGCCGGACACGGGTAACTGGCCGGTATCGCCGCTTATGTAAAGCAGCCGCGAGCTCGCGGCAGTCGCGGCCCTGTGTCTATGCGGGGTGCCGGTAACCATTGATCGGGGTGGTCATCAGCTCTGCCCACCGGTCATCGGAGCGGGGCAGCTGTGCGCCCAGCTCGGCGCGCAGCTCACGGTACGCACGGGCGGTCTTCATGTCGGCGGCATGCCGGGCGCACGGGCCCTCATGGCGGCAATCCGGGCACGGGGCGGCCAGGTGGCTGTAGATCAGGGCGATCGCGGCGTCCAGGGCGCGGGCCGCGGTGGCGGCCTCGGGGATGGTCAGCGCGATTTCCGGGGGCCGGCGGCCGGTGTGCGATCCGGCCAGTCGGGGACTCATGGGCGGAACACCTCCTGAGCTGGTGTTATCTCTACTGATCTGGTCGGCTCGTGCTCGTCAGCCATGATCGGCGGCCTTGACTATGACGGTCCGGTCGTGCCTGGATACCAGACGGGCTCCCTGCGCTATCTGCGGGGATTCCGCCAGCCGGTGCAGGAACCAGCACAGGCGGCGGAGGTCCTCGCGGGTCAGCAGGATCGAGCTCGGCTCGTCCGGGCTGCCGTCCCCGTACAGCCAGACCCTGGACTGACCGGCACGGCCCGGTTCAGGGGCGGCCTCGATGTGCCCGCGCTTGCTGGGCGGGATCGCCGCGGGGATGGGCTCCGGCTGGAACCTGCTGCGGTTGGGGCGGCGGGCATGGCGGCCTTGCGGGCGCGGGCTCACGGCGCCGGCTCCGGTTCGCCCGGCAGCCGCAACAGCGGGCAGGTCAGGTAGTGCGCGTTCCCCCGCCCGCCACATCGCTTACATGGCCCACGCGCGTTACCGGCGTCTCTGCCGGCGTCTTCGCGGGCCAGCTCGGCGGCGAGGCCGGTCCTCGCGCCGGGCATGGGCCGATAAGCCGTTTTTCCGTGACAGGTCATGGTGCGGGGCCCTGAAGCGCGAGCGTGACATATACGGACCTTGCCTGCGGGGGTGTGATAGCAGCCCCAGCCGGCCGGCAGGCTGGCGACCAGCGCCAGGCCCCGTCCGGCCTCGGCGCCGGCCGGTACCCCGGCCGCCACGGGCAGGCAGGGCGATGTGTCGTGGACACCGGCGCGCAGCTGGCCGCGGGTGCCGCGGATGCCGAGGGTAACGGTTCCGCCCGCCGCGTGCTTGACCGCGTTGGTCACCAGTTCGCTGGTCAGCAGGATCGCGGCATCTGCGTCAACGGGGGCATTCCAGGCGCAGATGGCCGCGCGGACCTGGCCGCGGGCTTGGGCCGCCGCGGCCGGTTCCCTGGTCAGCCGGACGCGGTACGCCTGCAGATCAGTCGCGCTGCCCGGCACCATCGTGCGCATCGGGTTTCCTAACAGACCGGTTGG
>JASHYW010000275.1 GCA_030042885.1 Streptosporangiaceae bacterium
CAGCTGGCCACGCTTGGCGTCGACCACCGCCTTCTTGTGCTTCGTGGTGGCCCACTTTGAGTGGCCGCTCATGTGTTGTCCTTTGCAATCTCTACGAATAGCTCATGGATACGCCGGTCCGGGGTGAGCTCGGGGTGGAAGGCCGTGGCCAGCAGTGGCCCCTGACGCACGGCGACGATCCTACCGGTGCGCTGCTCCGTGCCCAGGACGGCGACGTTCTCGCCATTCTGCTCCACCCAGGGAGCCCGGATAAAGACCGCGCGCAGGGGCGCGGCGTCCCGGGTTCGGTGGCCCTGGCCGTGGTCCGGCAGGCCCGACAGGATGATGTCGCTCTCGAACGAGTCGACCTGGCGGCCGAACGCGTTCCTGCGCACGGTCATGTCGATGCCGCCGAACGTCTGCTGGCCGACCACGCCGTCGGCGAGCCGGTCCGCCAGCATGATCATCCCGGCGCAGGACCCGAACGCGGGCAGGCCGGACGCGATCAGCTTGCGCAGCGGCTCGAGCATGTCGAAGGCGACGGACAGCCGCCACAGCGTAGTGGACTCACCGCCCGGGATTACCAGGCCGTCCAGCTGGTGGAGCTCCTCGGGCCGGCGCACCGCGACCACCTTCGCACCCACCTCTTCGAGCGCGCGCAGGTGCTCGGGAACGTCGCCCTGAAGGGCAAGCACGCCGATGACGGGCGCCGCGTTCGCGGGCATCATTCCTCCTTGACGGCGTCGCGGCCCGTGCGGACGAGGCCGGGGCAGCGCGACGTTGAGGCAGCGCAACCTCGAGTCACTGGTTTAACAACGTTAGAACGCCGAAGCGTAGGCCTATCTTCCCGCGCGGCGCCTCCACACCCGGACATTCCGGACAGCGGAAGGGGCTAGGAATTATCGTGGACATTTACCCCTGGAATTCGCCGGTTTGTGTCCACGGTCATCCGGGCGCTGGTCTCACGTGGTGCGGCTGTTGCTCGGGAGGCAGGTGGTGTGATCCGCGGTGGACTGCTACCAGCCGCGGCTAGCGTAGTGCTGGTCGGGGGGGAGGGTGTCCAGGTTGATGCCGACCATGGCCTCGCCCAGGCCGCGGGAGACCTTGGCCACCACGTCCGGGTCGTCGTGGAAGGTGGTGGCCTTCACGATGGCGGCGGCGCGCTTGGCCGGGTCGCCCGACTTGAAGATGCCGGAGCCGACGAACACCCCCTCCGCGCCGAGCTGCATCATCAGCGCGGCGTCGGCGGGGGTCGCGATGCCGCCCGCGGTGAACAGCACCACCGGGAGCCTTCTGGCCCTGGCCACCTCGGCGACCAGCTCGTGCGGCGCGCCGAGTTCCTTGGCCGCGCTGAACAGCTCCTCTTCCGGCAGGCCGGCCAGCCGCGCGATCTCGGACCTGATGGCGCGCATGTGCCTGGTCGCCTCGACGACGTTGCCGGTTCCGGCCTCGCCCTTGGAGCGGATCATGGCCGCGCCCTCGGCGATGCGCCGCAGCGCCTCACCCAGATTGGTGGCCCCGCACACGAACGGCACGGTGAACTTCCACTTGTCCACGTGGTGCGCCTCGTCGGCCGGGGTGAGCACCTCGGACTCGTCGATGTAGTCGACTCCGATCGCCTGCAGCACCTGCGCCTCGGCGAAGTGCCCGATCCGGCACTTGGCCATGACCGGGATGGACACCGCCGCGATAATGCCGTCGATCATGTCGGGATCACTCATCCGGGCCACGCCGCCCTGGAGGCGGATGTCGGCGGGCACCCGCTCGAGCGCCATCACCGCGACCGCGCCGGCATCCTCGGCGATCTTGGCCTGGTCGGGCGTGACGACGTCCATGATCACGCCGCCCTTGAGCATCTCCGCCATGCCGCGCTTCACCCGCGCGGTACCCGTGGCTGGCGCGTGCCCCTGCGGGGCGGTCTGGGGGGGTCGTCCCCCCTGGCCAACACCGCCATCAGCGTTGACTCTGGACACTGGAGAACCTCGCTTGATCAATCGTGATGAGTTATCAACATCGTATGACCAGCAGGCCAACGAGGCGGCCCCGGTAAGCGGCCCGCCGGGCTCATCCGGCGGGCGGGGCCAGGGTGGCGCCCGGCGTGTCGGCGATGAGGGAGTCGTCCATCTCGAAGAACACCGGGGCCGGCGCGTTGCCGGACAGCCGCAGCAGGCGGGCGAGCGGCCGGCTCCTGGCCTCCCTGGTCAGCGCGACCACGTCGTTGTAGAACTTGCGGGCCAGGAACACCTGATGGGTGGCCTCTTCGACCTCGGCGAGCAGTTCGTCGGCGCCTTCCTTGCCGCTCATCGAGGAGCGGAAGTCCGGCTGGCTGAACGCGGCCCGCAGCGCCCGGGTCAGGTCGCTCTCGGCCAGGTCCCTGGGGCGGCTGTCGGAGCGGGTGCCGTCCACGGCGGCGGCGAGCAGCAGGCTGGTCGCCGGGTCGAGCAGCCCGGAGGTGGCCAGCTCAAGGGCCACCGAACTGCGCCGCAGCAGGGTCGCGTCCAGCGCGGCGCGGGCCATCTCCACCCGCGTGTGCAGCCGGTCGATCCGCCCGGCCCGCCAGGACACGTAGACGCCGATGAACAGCGCGGCGGCGACGATGAGGACGACGTCGGTGATCGTCATGGCTGCCAGCCCCGGCTCGGGTAGCCGCCGGTGTCCTGGGCCACCGCGACCCTGGTGCTGCCGAGCATCACCGTCTCGTACACGCGGAGCACGTCGCGGGCGACCACCGACCAGTCGTACTGGGCGACGGCGGCCAGCGCGGCAGCCGACAGCGCGGCACGCCGCGCCGGGTCATCGAGCAGCTGTCCGGCGGCCCGGGCCAGGTCGCGGGCGTCCCCGGTGGCGAACAGTTCCCCCGCCTCGCCGCCGCGCAGTACCTGACGGAACGCGTCGATATCGCTGGCCACGATGGGCACCCCCGCGGCCATCGCCTCGGCGGTCACGATGCCGAACGACTCACCGCCGGTGTTCGGCGAGCAGAACACGTCCACCGAGTGCAGCACGCGGATCTTCTCGTCCTCGCTGACCTGCCCGAGCAGCACGACCCGGTCACGCAGCCAGGCGGGCACCCGGTACAGGACGTCTTCGGCGTCTGCGGCCCGGCCGGCCACCAGCAGGCGCAGCCCGGGCCGGTCCTGGCCGAGTATCTCGAACGCCTTGATCAGGACGGCCAGGCCCTTGCGTGGCTCGTCCAGCCGGCCGAGAAAGCCGATGGCGCCGCCCGGGCCCGGCCAGCCGGGCAGCGGCTCCGCCTTGCGGTAACGGTGGGTGGCCACGCCGTTCGGGATGACCACCGCATCGCCGCCGATGTGCTCGACCAGCGTCGTCCGCGCCGCCTCGGAGACCGCGATCCGGCCGCTGATCTTCTCCAGCGCGGTCCGCAGGACCGGGTAGGTGACCACCAGCACGCGAGAGCGCGGAATCGCGGTGTGCACGGTGGCCACGATCGGTCCCGAGGCCACCCAGCAGGCCAGCAGCGACAGGCTCGGGATCTCCGGCTCGTGCACGTGCAGGACGTCGAACCCGCCCTGGTTGACCCAGCGCCGCACCCGGCTGGCGGACAGGAAGCCGAACGACAGCCGGGCCACCGACCCGTTGTAGGGAACGGGCACCGCCCGGCCGGCCCCCACCACGTAGGGCGGCAGCGGGGTGTCGTCGTCAGCCGGGGAGATCACCGATACGTCATGACCGGCGTCGATCAGCGCCTCGGCCAGATCCCTGATGTGCTGCTGCACGCCGCCTGGCACGTCCCAGGAGTACGGGCAGACGATCCCGATCTTCACGGGTCGCCTGCCCGTGGCGACGGCACCGGGCCCGGGCCCTGAGCGCCGACCGCCCCGCGCACGTGGCTGAGCCGCTCCGGATCCAGGTCGGCGGTGAAGACCCGCTGCAGCATGTGCCAGTCCTGCGGGTGCTCGGCGATAGCGGTCTGGAAGACCTGCGCCAGCTGCTGGCTCATCACCGCGACCTTCTCGGCGCGGGTACCCGAGGCCGGCACGGGGATCTCCGGGTAGATGTGCGCTCCCCAGTCGTCCCCGTCGAACCACGTCGCCGTCGGCAGCAGCGCCGCGCCAGTGTGCACCGCCAGGACGGCGGTCGCGGCGATCCTGGCCTTCTCCCCGAACAGCTCGACCTCGACTCCGCTCTCCTTCAGATCGCGGTCACTGACGATGCAGGCCAGTCCGCCGGCCCGTAGCCGCTGAGCGACGATTCCGAACGGACCCTGGTCCCCGGTCAGCGGAAGAACCTCCATCCCCAGGCTCGCGCGGAACCGGACGAACGCCTCGTAGACCGATTCCGGCCTGAGCCGTTCCGCGACGGTGGTGAACGACCCGGCCCCGCGGGCGACAACCCACGCGCCGGCCTGCTCGAAGTTGCCCATGTGCGGCAGCGCGACGACCACGCCGCGGCCGGCCTTCAGGTTCGCGAACAGCTCCGCCTCCCCTTCGGCGTTGAGGTGCATCCCGGACATGATCCGCTCCATGGGCATCACCGGCAGCCTGAACACCTCGAGCCAGTACCGGGCGTAGGAGCGCAGCGCGGCGCGGGACAGGGCGCGCAGTTCCTTGCCGTCCACCTCGGGGCTGTGGTCTCGGTAGCTGAGCACGCGGCGCAGGTTGGCCTCGAGCACCTGGACCTTCGGCCCCTGCCGCCGCCAGGCCATGTCGGCCACCGCGGTAAACGCCCACCGCGCCCACGATAGCGGGAAGCGGCAGATCAGCTTCCAGCCGAGCTGATAGGCCAGCCCCGTCAGCCTCTCGCTGAGACTCGTCGATCCCGATGAACCCGCCACGCCTGCCTTCCTAACCCGTCCGGATCCACCGGAACCTTCGCGGCCTTGTAGACCGCGCGCACCCGCTGCCCGAAAGTAAAGGCGCTTCCCGCGGCCAGCGCCCACAGCCCCACGTTCAGAATGTACGGCACGCCGAGGCCGGACACGCCGACTGCGACCAGGGATATCAGCATGCGCTCGGGCCGCTCGATGAGGCCGACCTCACAGCGCAGCCCCAGGCCCTCGGCCCGGGCCTTCGCGTACGACACCAGCATCCCGATGACCAGGCAGAACAGCGAGACCCCTGCGAGCAGCGGGTCGTGGCCGCCGAGCATGAACCACAGCGTCAGCCCGCTGAAAATCGCCGCGTCGGCGATCCGGTCCATGGTCGAGTCCAGGAACGCCCCCCAGCGCCCGGTCGTCCCCTTCATCCTGGCCAGCACCCCGTCCAGCATGTCGAGGAACACGAAGATCGTGCAGGTCAAGGCGCCGGGGAACAGCTCGCCGATGGGGAACAGGCCGAGCGCTCCGCCGGCCACTCCCACCGTGCCGATGACGGTGATGGCGTTCGGCGTGACCGGGGTGCGCGCGAGGACCGCGCCGACCGGGGTGAACAGGCGCGTCATGGCGGGCCGGAGCACGTTCAGCATGGCCGTACTGTACTGGCCGGGGGGGCGACCCCCCGGAGCCGTGCTGGCCCGGGGGATGACCCCCGGAACCGTGCTGGCCCGGGGGGATGACCCCCCGGAGCCCCCCACCGCCTGGGGGGATTTCATCCTCCCAGGCCCCCGGGCGGGGGACCTCCCCCGCGCCCCCTGGGGGGGACAGGTCCCCCCCATCCGGCAGGCGGCCAGTCCCCTGGAAACACATGACTTTACTTTCTCGCAACCGGCGAGACTTTTGGCGTGGGGGTTGTGGTTACGGTGGTCGCGGGTTAAGGCTGGTCGTGCGCACCAGCGATCGCAAGGAGGCGAAGGCAGTGACATCAACAGCGAGCGGGGCGGGAACAGCCGCCGGCAGGGCACCGGCGGCCGGCCAGGTACGGAACGTGGTGCTGGTCGGCCATTCCGGCGCCGGGAAGTCCAGCCTCATCGAGGCGCTGCTGGCCGCGACGGGAACCATCCAGCGGCAGGGCAGCATCGAAGAGGGCACCACGGTCAGCGACTTCGATGAGGTCGAGATCAGGCAGCAGCGTTCGGTCAACCTGACCCTCGCGCCCCTCGTGCACAACGGCATCAAGGTCAATCTGCTCGATACGCCCGGCTATGCCGACTTCACGGGGGACCTCCGGGCCGGGCTCCGGGCGGCCGACTCGGCGCTGTTCGCCGTCTCGGCCACCGACAGGATCGACGGCGTGACCCAGATGCTGTGGGAGGAGTGCGCCGCGGTGGGCATGCCGCGCGCGGTCGTCATCACCAAGATCGACCACCAGCGGGCCGACTTCGAGACCACCCTGGCCGCCTGCCGTTCGGCGTTCGGGGACGCAGTTGCGCCGCTGTACCTGCCGGTGTCCGACGGGCAGGGGACGCCGGTGCGCGGCCTGATCGGGCTGCTGTCGCAGAAGATGTTCGACTACAGCAGCGGCTCCCGGACCGAGCGCGCACCCGAGCCGGGCGAGGCGGGCCAGATGGAGGAGCTGCGTGACGAGCTGATCGAGGGCATCATCCAGGAGAGCGAAGACGAGAGCCTGATGGACAGGTACCTGTCCGGGGAAGAGATCGACCCCAAGGTGCTTATCGAGGACCTGGAGAAGGCCGTCGCACGCG
>JASHYW010000276.1 GCA_030042885.1 Streptosporangiaceae bacterium
TTCCTGGCCGACAACCAGGCCGCTGACGGCGGCCAGACCCCAGCGGTCGTGGCGGCGCGGCCGGGCTGGTCCGCGATCCCGGCAGTGAAGGACCACGAGGTCATCGGCCTGAACGACGACATCGCGTCGCGCTGGGGCCCGCGGCTGCCGCAACTGGTCGAACAGATCGCGCAGGCGGTCGAGCGGGCCTCCAGGTAGCCGGAGCACGTGGGCGGTTCCTGGCACCCGAGGCGGCTGCGCGCCGCGCGTGCCTACGGCGTCGCGGTGGCCTTCCTGGTCGCCGCGACGCTGGTCAGCGCGCTGACCGGCGCCGCCGACCTCAACCCGCTCGCGACCCTCGCCGCCCTGGCGGACAAGATCCCGCTCGTTCACCTGCCGTCCAGCCTCAGTTCCCTTGACCGCGCGGTGCTGTTCCAGATCCGGCTGCCGCGCATTGTCCTCGGTGCCATGGTCGGCGGGCTGCTCGCCATCGCCGGGGCCGGGTATCAGGGCGTGTTCAGGAACCCGCTGGTCGACTCGGGAATGCTCGGCGCCTCGGCGGGCGCCGGGCTTGGCGCCACGCTGGCCATCGCCTACCTCAGCGGCAGCCACGGGCCGGGCCCGGCGGCCGTGCCGGTCGCCGCGTTCGCCGGATCGCTGGCCGGAGTGACGGTCGCCTACCTGGCCGGCGCCATCGGCGGCTCAGGTACCGCGACGCTGCTGCTGGCCGGCGTGGCCGTGGGCCTGTTCCTGGCCGGCGTGCAGACGTTCATCCTGCAGCGATCGACCCAGGACCTGCAGCAGGTCTACTACTGGCTGCTCGGCTCGCTGTCCGGCGCGACCTGGCAGCAGGCGGCGGAGATCGGTCCCTACGCGGCGGTCAGCGTGGCGATCGTGCTCCTGCACGGCCGGCACCTGGACGTGCTGTCCGTGGGCGACGAGGAGGCGCGCGCGCTGGGCTTGCACCCCGGCCGCGTCCGGCTGATCGTGATCGCCGCCTGCGCGCTGGCGGCGGCGAGCGCGGTCGCGGTCAGCGGCCTGATCGGCTTCGTCGGGATCGTGGTGCCGCACGTGGTGCGGCGGCTGGCCGGCGCCAGTTATCGCATGGTGCTGCCGCTGTCGCTGCTGGCCGGCGCGGGCTTCCTGGTGCTGGCCGACACCGTGGCCCGCACCATCGTGTCCCCCGCCGAACTGCCGATCGGCGTGGTCACCGCGCTGGTCGGCTCGCCGGTGTTCGTCTGGATCCTCCGCTCCACCGCCGCGGTGCGCACATGAGCGCGATCACCGTAGACCGGCTCAGCGTCGAACTGGATCATGTCCCCGTGCTGCGCGAGGTGTCCTGCGCGGTCAAGGCCGCAGGCTGGCTGGCGCTGATCGGGCCGAACGGCGCGGGCAAGACCACGCTGCTGCGCGCCGTGGCCGGGCTGCTGCCGCATAGCGGCACAATCCAGGTCGGCCACGCCGACCTGGGGGCGCTGCGCGGTCGCGGCCGGGCCCGGCTCATCGCCTATGTGCCGCAGGCCCCGGTGCTCCCGCCGGACATGACCGTCGAGGAGTACGTGCTGCTGGGCCGCACGCCGCACCTCGGCTACCTGGGCAGCATAAGCCGCCGCGACCGGGACAAGGCCGCCGAGGCGGCCGAACGGCTGGACGTGGCCCGCTTCGCCTCCCGGCGGCTCGGCAGCCTGTCCGGCGGCGAGCGGCAGCGCGTGCTGCTGGCCCGCGCCCTGGCCCAGGAACCGGGGGTGCTGCTGCTGGACGAGCCGACCAGCGACCTCGACATCGGGCACCAGCAGCAGGTGCTCGAGCTGGTCGACGACCTGCGCCGCAGCCGCGGCGTGACCGTGCTGTCCACGCTGCATGACCTCACCCAGGCCAGCCAGTACGCAGGCGAGCTGGCGCTGCTGCACGCCGGGCGGATCGAGGCGGCCGGGCCGGCGCCCGCGGTCCTTACCGAGGAGGTGATCGCCCGGGTCTACGCCGCCCGGGTCATGGTCACCACCGGTCCCGGCGGTCACCGCATCGTCATCCCGGTACGCGAGCCTCCGGCCAGCTGACCCGCCGCACGGCGGCCCCCCCGGTGCCGCGGGCACGGCCTGCGGGTGGACGAAGGCGAGCGCCTCAGGATGGCACGCCAGGACGAGCTATCCGCCCGCCCAGGCGGGGATGACGACTGCCGCCAGGATGACCAGCAGCGCGAGAACGATCACGGCCATGAACATGTCAGTGCCGTGCCCTGGCGATTCATGTCGTCCGCCCATCGCTCTCCCACCAGACCGCAATGACCCGCCACGTCGTCAGCGGCGCTCCCTGCCTAGCGCCTCCGGATGCTCCCTGCGATACCGCCACCGGGAGATTAACTTCCGTTTGTCCGGAATACAACTTCCCCGGCCGTCCGGTGCAGGCCCGGCCCGGACCCAGCGGCCAGGTCACGTAATCGCGGGGGGCCAGGGGGTTCAAAAGGTGGCGGGCAGTGGTCACACTAGATCGTGTGTACGACTACGACGTACTGGTGATCGGCTCGGGGCCCGGCGGGCAGAAGGCGGCGATCGCGGCGGCCAAGCTCGACCGGAGGGTGGCGATCGTCGAGCGCAAGGACATGATCGGCGGCGTCTGCCTGAACACGGGCACGATCCCGTCCAAGACATTGCGTGAGGCAATCATGTACCTCACCGGCCTGGACCAGCGGGAGATGTACGGCCAGAGCTACCGGGTCAAGGACGAGATCACCGTGGCCGACCTGGCCGCCCGCACCACGCACGTGGTCGGCCGCGAGATGGACGTGGTGCGCAGCCAGCTGTCCCGCAACCGGGTCACGATGATGACCGGCACCGGCAGCTTCGTCGACCAGCACACGGTGCAGGTCGACGACGGATTCGGCCGGATCCGCCGGGCCAGCGCAGACAAGATCGTGATCGCCACTGGCACCCGGCCGGCCCGGCCCGCCAGCGTCGAGTTCGACGAGCGCACCGTGATCGATTCGGACGGGATCGTGCACCTTGAGAAGGTGCCGCGCTCGATGGTCGTCGCGGGCGCCGGGGTGATCGGGATCGAGTACGCGTCCATGTTCGCGGCGCTGGGCACCAAGGTCACCGTGGTGGAGCAGCGCGAGCGGATGCTGGAGTTCTGCGACGTGGAGGTGGTCGAGGCGCTCAAGTACCACCTGCGCGACCTCGCCGTAACCTTCAGATTCGGTGAGACCGTGTCCTCGGTGGAGGCCCGGCCCGAGGGCGCGATCGCCAGCCTGCTCAGCGGGAAGAAGATCCCCGCCGATACCGTCATGTACTCGGCCGGCCGTCAGGGAGCGACCGAGGCGCTTGGCCTCGATAACGCGGGCCTGACCGCTGACAAGCGCGGCCGGATCGTGGTCGATGAGGTCTTCCGCACCGAAGTGCCGCACATCTACGCGGTCGGCGACGTGATCGGCTTCCCGGCCCTGGCCGCCACGTCGATGGAACAGGGCAGGATCGCGGCACACCACGCCTGCGGCGAGCCGCTGCACG
>JASHYW010000277.1 GCA_030042885.1 Streptosporangiaceae bacterium
CCGACCCGCAGCCGCCCCGAGGCGTCGACGGCGGGGGAGTACAGCGTGGCGCGCAGCGCCCCGGTCCGCGTCATGATGCCCAGGCAGCGGCCGGAGCCATCCACCACCGGCGCCAGCCGGTGCCGTCCCTCGTGCAGCAGCGAGAAGGCCTGCTCAGGCGGCGTGCCGGCGGGCAGCGTGAACGGGTCGGCCGACATCACCTGGCGGAGCTGGGTGAACCGGTCCACGCCCAGGCAGTCGGCCTCGGTGGCCACGCCGACCGGCCGCCCGTCCTCGGCCACCACCACGGCGTTGTGCGCGCGCTTGGGCAGCAGGCTCAGCGCCTCGCCCGCGGTATCGGCCGGGCCGAGCGTCAGCGCGGTCTCCACCACCAGATCCCGCGACTTGACCCAGGTGATCACGTCCGCGACCACGTCGGCCGGGATGTCCTGGGGCAGGATGGCCAGGCCGCCGCGCCGCGCCACCGTTTCCGCCATCCGCCGCCCCGAGACCGCGGTCATGTTGGCGGTCACGATGGGGATGGTAGCGCCGCTGCCGTCCGTGGTGGCCAGGTCGACGTCCAGCCGCGAGCCGACGGCCGACCGGCCCGGCACCATGAAGACGTCGCTGTAGGTCAGGTCATGCTCGGGAACTCGCCCGTTGAGAAATCGCACGTAGAGATTCTCCCCGACCAGCAGGGGTGCTGTAGCCTCCTTCCGGTGGCCTGCCCCCCGACCCCAAGGCCCGCCGAAGGCCGCCGGACCCTCCGGCTGGGTACCCGGGAGTGGAACCCCGGATCGTTCGGCGTTATGGCCGTGATCAACCGGACGCCCGACTCGTTCTTCGATCGCGGAGCCACCGCCGAGTTCGGCGTCGCCCTGGACGCGGCCAGCCGGGCGGTGGCCGACGGCGCCGACATCGTGGACATCGGCGGGGTGAAGGCCGGGCCGGGCGAGGAGGTAACCAGCGCGGCGGAGATCGACCGGGTGGCGGGCCTGGTCGCGGCGGTGCGCGAGCGGCATCCGGACATCGTGATCAGCGTCGATACCTGGCGGGGCGCGGTCGGCGAGGTGGTCGCCCAGGCCGGCGCGGACCTGCTCAACGACGCCTGGGGCGGCGCCGATCCCCGGCTCGCCGAGGTGGCGGCCAGGTACGGCACCGGGCTGGTGTGCTCCCACGCCGGCGGCCTGCCGCCGCGCACCCGCCCGCACCGGCCCGCGTACGGCGCCCTGGTGCGGGACGTCACCGCCTACGTCACCGATTATGCCGAACGGGCCGTGGCATCGGGCGTCCGCGCCTGCTCCGTCCTGGTGGATCCCGCTCACGACTTCGGCAAGAACACCTGGCAGTCGCTTGAGCTGACCCGCCGCCTGGGCGAGCTGACGGCCACCGGCTGGCCGGTGCTGGTAGCGGTGGCGGACAAGGACTTCATCGGCGAAGCCCTCGATCTACCCGTGGATCAGCGGGCCGAGGGCACGATCGCCACCGTCGCCGTCTGCGCCTGGCTCGGCGCCCGCGTCTTCCGCGTGCATGACGTGCCCGCCGCCCGCCGGGCCCTCGCCGCCGTCACCTCCATGCGCCCACCCGACGCGTAACCGCTCCGCAGGCCCCTATCCGCGCTGAACCCACCCGTGCCCCCGGCACCGCGCCACACCCGTCACACGCGCAACACAGTCGATGTGCCCGAAGAGTTTTCAGTCTGGCCAGACTCAGAAGTCTTCGTGATCATGAAACGGAGAGGTGTCAACATCGTCTGCCCGAGGGTCAGCGTCCGAGCAGCGCGGCGCCGATCACCGCGCCAGCGAAGCCCAGCCCGCGCAGCACGCCTGGCGCGCCGCCCGGCACGTACTCGCCGAAGATGATCAAGCCGGCCAGGATGGGCAGCAGGTTGGTGAGCAGTGTGGAGACGCCCGCCGTGGCCAGGGCCGTGCCGCGCTGGAACGAGAGCTGGATGCAGACGAAGCCGAGGCCGTGGCAGGCGGCGAGCAACAGGACGAACACGTACACCGGGTCGACGCCGCCGACGGCCGCCTTGGTCGCGACATCGCCGGCCGAGTACATCAGGCCAGCCGCCATCGCGAGCCCGGCCCCGGCCCGGAGGATCCGCGCCGCGGGAACGGCCGCGACGGCCGCGGCCAGTGCGGAGACCGCTATCCAGCCAAGTGGCTGACGCCAGCTCGGCGCCGCTGCGTGCCCGGTCCCGCCGGTGAGCGACAGCCCGAGCAGCAGCAGGCCGCAGACGGAAACCGTGACGGCCACCCATTCCCGCCGCGACAGCGGCACGCCGCCGGCCCGGACGAGCAGGGCGATCAGTCCCACGCCGCCAGCCGCCGTGGCCTGCACCAGTGAGATGGGCGCCAGGTCGAGGGCGGCGATGTACAGCCCCCACCCGCCCAGGCCCGTGACGAAGCCCGCCAGCCAGCGCCGGTCGGTGAACAAGGCGGCCAGCGAGGCCAGCGGATGGCGCAGTGACAGGGCAGGAAGCTGGCCCGATGCGGCGTGCTGGACGTAGAAGCCAGCGCTGAGCGCCGCGGTCGACAGCAGCGCCAGGACCAGCCCGGCGGCCAGTTTCATGGCTGTGCTCCGGCGACAGCGGCGGGTCGTGACCACCCGGGGCCCCGGATCAGAGCGGCATGGGGCAGGTAGCCCTCGGCCGCCATGGCGGCGATGGCCACCCGGGGCAGGTCCGCACGGTGCTCGATGATCATGTAGCGGGGCAGCCAGCCCGGGCTGAACTGGCGGTTGAACCGGAGCAGGTTGTCGAGCTGCAGCGCGAGGACGCGCTTGGCCCGCAGCAGCACCCGGCGCTCGATCCGTTGTGACGACGTGAGGACCGCGTCGCTGCCGAGCAGGCCGGCGAACGGGGAGAAGTTCAGTGAGATCCGCTTGTAGCCGTGGTCGCGTGCCCACCACACCGCGTTCACGATGAGCCACGCGTTGAATCCGTTGGGCAGGCCCTCTCGTCTGGGCATGGAGGACAGCGACAGCGACTGGCTGGCCCGGCAGACCGCTATGTGGAGGAAGCCCGCCGCCCGGCCCTGCTCGTCACGGCCTACCACCAACAGGGCGTCATCGTCGCCGAGGCTGAACGGGTCATCGAGCTCCATCGTGAAGCCCTTGCGCATCCCTCCGTGCAGCCAGGCCCGGTCGATATCGGCCAGTTCCGCGTGCAGTTGCTCGGGCACGGCGCCGGCCATGACCACCTCGGCCCGGTACATGTCCCGCTCCAGCCGGTGCACGGCTTGCCGAACGGTGCGCATGGGACGGCCGTCGAGGCTGAAGGCGGCCGTGTCGATGACGGCCTCATCGCCGTGGTACAGCGGGTGGAGCCCCCGGTCGGTGTAGGCCGGCAGGAGCTGCGCGGACGCACCGAGGACGGCGACGTGCCAGCCGCGGGAACGCGCGTAGCCCAGGAAGTCATCGAGCGCCGTGCCTGCCTCCTCCGCAGGCCCGACAGGGTCCCCGCTGACCACCGCGATCCCGCGCACCACGCGGTAGGCGATCAGAGACTGCCCAGTGAAGAACCACTGCTTGTCCGACCTCAGGGAGAACGGGGCCAGGGTGTCGCTACCCCACCGGCGGACGATGGCCGCGGCCCGCTCTCCGCTTCCCGCGTCAGCGAACAGGCGCTGCCGCCAGGGGCGGACCCAGACCTCGGCGGCCCAGATGACCCCGATCGCCGCGAT
>JASHYW010000035.1 GCA_030042885.1 Streptosporangiaceae bacterium
CGCGCACGAGCGGGTCGCGCTGCTGGGCGGGACGCTGAACGTGGAGACCGGCTCGGACCGGTGCTCGGCACTGATCCGGCTGCCGCTGGCCCCCGGCTATGCGAGCGCGTGATCGCGTCGCGCGACTACTCGGCAGCTGGTACGCGGATGCCGTACTCGCCGCAGGCTTGGCCCTGGGAATGGTGCTCTATGTAGCCGCCCAGGGCCTCTTGCATGGCGCGAACAACGTGTTCGAAACTTGCTGCGGCGTCGGCATCATCGCGTCCATCGCTGCGCGGCGCCGCCACCCGAGGCTGGCGGCGCTGGCCGCTGCCAGCGGCCTGGCCCTGGCCTCGCTGGGGAACGACGCGTCGATGCCCACCAGCCCACCGGGGGTGGCGATCTTCTTGCTGGCCTACTCCCTGGGCACGGCGGACGGCCTCGGCTGGTCGGTCCTGGCCCTGGCCTGCCTGGGCGCCGGCACCCAGCTGGCCAACGGCATCACGGTCTTCAATCCGTTCATCGTTGTCGGCACCGTCGGGCCGTTCGGGCTCGGCCTGGTTGTCCGGTCGCGCCGCGGTCTCACCAGCCAGCTCGCGGCGCGCGGCGCCGAGCTGGAGGCCGAGCGCGAGCTGTTCGCCGCCGAGGCGGTCCGGTACGAGCGGGCCAGGATCGCGCGCGAGCTGCACGACATCGTGGCCCATTGCATCAGCGTGATGGTGATCCAGGCCGGTGCCGGCCAGCGCCTGGCCGGCAAGGATCCGGCCCTGGCGGCCGAGGCGTTCGATGCCATCTCCGAAGCCCTGGGGCAGGCGGAGTCGGAGATCGGCCGGCTGGTCGAGCTGCTGGAGCACGACCACGGGCCGCCCGGCATCGATGGCATCCGGCTGGTCGACGAGCTGGTGGCCAGGGCCGGCGCGGCGGGGCTGGCGGTTACCTGCCGACTGCGCGGATCCGCCGACGGGATGCCGGAGCAGGCCTCGGAGGCCGCCTACCGCGTGGTCCAAGAGGGCCTTACCAACGCGCTCAAGCACGCACCGGGGGCACCGGTGGACGTGGTCATCGCCGAAGCGGGCGGCGGACTCGAGGTGAGCGTGCGCAACGGGCCGCCGACCGCGCCACCGTCCGGGCTCGAGCGTTCCGGCGGCGGTCGCGGGCTGGCCGGGATGCGCGAGCGCGTCCACGCGTGCGGCGGCGAGCTGACCGCGGGCCCGGTCGACGACGGCGGGTGGAGGGTGCTGGCCAGGCTGCCGCGCACGTCTCGCCAGGTCCAGGCCGGCGCGAGCGCCTGACCGCCTGGATCACCCGCGTAACCCGGCCGGCCTGCGTCAGCGCTGGCTTCGGCCGCGCTCCGTCCCCCGTCCGTCGGAGGCAGGCCGTCCCGCTACGGATGGACGCCGACGGCGAGTGTTCCATCCGCCGCCGGACGCGCGGGCGGCGCCCCGGGCCGCACTCTGGGGTCACCAGCCCACAGCGAAGGAGCACACTATGAAGTCCGGATTCAAGGCCCTGGCGGCACTACTCGCGATCCTCGGGGCCCTAGACGTGGTGATGGTCCCGTTCATGTACCAGGCCAACCACCACCACGCGGGCACGCCGCCCATGCCGGCGGTCGTCCTGAGCGGCGTGCTCGGCGTCGCCATCCTCGCCAGCATCGCCGGTCTCGCTCAGGCGCGACGGTGGGCGTTCTGGGTGGCGATGATCAGCCTGATTGTGAGCGCGGTGAGCGACTTTCTCGGCGTGGTGGCCGGCCCCGGCCCGGGTTTCGCCGCCGTCGGCGTCATCGCTCTGGTCCTGTCCGTTCCCGCCGTCGTGCTGCTCGTGCGGCTGGGCTCTCGCCGCGCGGTCCGCGCCGCCAGCACTGGCGCCTAGAACCGGAAGGCGAAGGTCCGCCGGGATAGAAGGTCGGCCAGGACACTGGCGTCAGGGGCCGTCAGTCTCAGTCAGGCAGTCCAGACCCGTTCGGCGCTGGCCCGCGAGCTCTCGCTCGCGGGCCAGCAGCCGTCCTGCTGGCGGTCCCGCGGTGAATCACGTCGCCCCGGGGTCTGCCAGAACCGATCCATGAGCACTTCGTGATGATCAACAGCCGCGCCGGAATAGGTAATCTGCGTGGATCCACACTCGCCCAGGTTTGCGACCCGGGGCCGCTCGGCCTCAGATGGAGACTCTCATCACCGGCCGCGTGGGATACGTGCGGGCTACTTCCGCGAAGCCTGCGGCGGCGAACATGGCCTTGGTCCCGGTGTAGAGGGCAGACGGCGCCACCCGGGCGGCCTTGAGCCCGGCCGTGTCGACCGGATGACCCTCGACGGCCGTCGCGCCATGCTGGCGGGCGAACTCGACGGCGGCTTGCAGGAGAGCCAGTCCGACGCCGGATCGCCGGCAGTGAGGATCGACGGCGAAGCATGTTACCCACCAGACCCCGGTGTTATCCGCGGTGAGCACTCTCGAGAGAGCCTTGTTGCCGGTGACACCCGGGAAGGCAGTGCGGGGTCCTACCCGGGTCCATCCGGCGGGATGATCATCGACGTACGCGATGAGCCCCGGTGGTACCACCGCGTGCTTGATCTCCCGGCACAACGCGTCCCGATTGTCTGGTGCCGTTTGTTCAGCCGGGTGCTTCCCTGCTGCAGGGCGGAGGAAGAGCTGACACCAGCACCACGAAGGGTCCTGGCCGCG
>JASHYW010000278.1 GCA_030042885.1 Streptosporangiaceae bacterium
CGCCCAGCGGACCAGCAGCTCGCGATGGCCGGGCACCCACTGCAGCACCGCGTTGGAGACGATCACATCAGGCAGGCACTGCGGTTCCCAGTGCCGGACGTCGTCGAGCACGAAGCACAGTCCGGGCGCGTGGCTGGTCACGGCCGACCCGGAGCCGGAGGATCGCAGGGCGCGCGCTGGTATCAGCTTCCGCGCAGCCTCGATCATCTGCGGTGAGTTGTCGACGCCGCACACGGCGGCGGACGGCCAGCGTTCCGCCAGCAGCGCCGTCAGGTTGCCCGGGCCGCAGCCCATGTCGACCACGCACTCGGGCAGTTCGGCTCCGACCCTGGCGAGCAGGTCAAAGAACGGCCTGGCGCGCTCGCCTGCAAAGCGCAGATACTGGGTCGCGTCCCACATGGTGCCTGATCCTTCTCCGAAAAAACGAGAGACACATGCCCGCTGGCTCTCCTTGTACATGACCGGCATTCTTGACGTCAAGAGATACGCTCTAGTAATGGCCAAGCGCGCCGGTCCCGGTATCCCCCTTGCGGGGGGGTCTGCCATGGGGGTCCGGGGGGATGGAGTCCGCCCGGGTAAGGGCACAGTCGTTCCTCCGGGCAGTACGGAGGACTCCGGGGCCGGGATCGGCCAGGCGCCCCCGCTGCGCGACGAGGTAGATGACCTGGTCGCCGCGTGGCGGGCGCAGCGTCCGGACCTCGACGTCGAGCCGATGCAGGTGCTCAGCCGGATCTCCAGGCTGGCCCGGCACCTGGACATCGCCCGTCGCGGCGCGTTCGCCGATCACGGACTCGAGTCATGGGAATTCGACGTGCTCGCCGCGTTGCGCCGCCAGGGGCCGCCGTTCCAGCTGACCCCCGGTGCGCTGCTCCGCGCCACCCTGGTGACCTCAGGCACCATGACCAACCGGGTCGACCGGCTGGCCGCCGAGGGCCTCGTCCGCCGCGAGCCCGACCCCAGGGACAAGCGAGGAGTCCTGGTCACGCTGACCGGCCAGGGCCGCGAGCGGGTGGACGCGGCCCTGGCCGACCTGCTGCGCCGCGAGCGGGTGCTGCTGGCGGGCCTGGACAGCGGCGAACGCCAGCACCTGGCGGACCTGATGCGCATCCTGCTCGCCCCCTTCGACGCTGATTTATCTGGCCCTCGCTCGCCTCCGCCGCGCTTGAAGGTCCCGTCTTCCCTCGTCGCTCCTCCGCCGCCCCTGGGGTGGGCTTGGGGGAAAAACACAGTCCAGAGGGGACCGCGCCGCTCTGGCTCGCTCAGGCGGAAACCACCGCGGCGCCCGGCGCCGGCCCGGTAACCCGGGCCACCGACCGGCACACGCCCGCCCCGGAGATGGCCACGGCCAGGTCCAGGGCCCGCTCCGCGCTGGCCGCCAGGAACACGCAGGTCGGCCCCGACCCGGCCACCAGCGCGCCGAGCGCGCCCAGCTCGAGTCCGGCCGCCAGCGTCTTGCGCAGCGCAGGGAACAGGGACACCGCGGCTGGCTGCAGGTCATTGCTGAGCCGGGAGCCCACCAGAGCGGCGTCGCCCGCGCGCAACGCCGACATGAGCGCGGCGTCCAGGCCCGGCTGTGTTATCCCCCGGGGGCCGGCCCCCCGGGGACCCCCCGCACGGGGGGACGGCCCGTCCCCCCCTTCCCCCCTGGCCCGCAGCCGGTCCAGGGTCGCGTACACCTCGGGCGTGGCCAGCTGGCCGCTGGCGAAGGCCAGCACCCAGTGGTACTGGGTCGCCGGGACGAGCGCGGGCGTCAGCTGCTCGCCGCGGCCCCGGCCGACCGCGGTCCCGCCCAGCAACGCGAAGGCCACGTCGCTGCCCACCGTGGCGCCGACCTCGCACAACTGCTGCTGGGTGAGGCCGGCCGGCCAGAGCTCGTTGCAGGCCACGAGGGCGGCGGCCGCGTCGGCGCTGCCCCCGGCCAGCCCGGCGGCCACCGGGATCCGCTTGGAGATCGTGACCTGGACCCCCGGAGTGCCGCTGCCGCCGTCCGGCATGGCGGCGCGGAGCGCGGCCACCGCGCGCAGGGCCAGGTTGTCCGGGCCGGCGGGCACCCGGCCGGCGTCCTCACCGGTGACGGTCACCGCATCGCGTGCGGCTGGTTCCACCGTGACCTGGTCGAACAGGGAGACGGCGTGGAACACGGTGACCAGGTCGTGATAGCCGTCGGCGCGCGGCGGACCCACCGCGAGCTGGAGGTTGAGTTTGGCGGGCACCCGCGCCGTTATGGCGGTCACGATTGAGCGTTATTCAGGCCGGCTAGCGAGCACGGGCCTTCTGAGCCCGTGCGAGCGGCCGGTGCAGGCCGGTCGGCGAGGACCATGACGTAGATCTGAATAGCGCGAAATTCTGAATGAAGCACGGGTCAGATCGTACGCGCCGCGGCCAGGCGCGCGAACTCCGCCACGCTGAGCGACTCCCCGCGCGCACCCGGATCGATTCCGGCCGCCCGGAGCAGCCGTTCCGCCTCGGGCGCCGACCCCGCCCAGCTGGCGAGCGCGGCGCGCAGCGTCTTGCGCCGCTGGCCGAAGGCCGCGTCGACCACCGCGAACACCTCCTCGCGGCTCGCCGACGTCGCGAGCGGGTCGTGCCTGGTGAACGCGACCAGCCGCGAGTCCACGTTCGGCACCGGCCAGAACACGCTGCGCGACACCGTCCCGGCCGGCCGCGCCGTCGCGTACCAGGCCAGCTTGACCGACGGCGCGCCGTACACCCGCGACCCGGGGGCCGCGCACATCCGGTCCGCCACCTCGGCCTGCACCATGACCAGGCCCCGCTCCAGCGACGGCAGCGCGGCCAGCAGGTGCAGCAGCACCGGCACCGCCACGTTGTAGGGCAGGTTCGCGACCAGCACCGAGGGCGGCGCGGGCAGGTCGCGCTCGGCCACGTCCAGCGCGTCGCCGCTGATCACGGTCAGGCGGCCGGCCAGGGCCGGCGCCCGGGAGGCTACCGTGCGCGGCAGTCCACCTGCGAGCACCGGGTCGACCTCGACGGCGATGACGCAGGCCGGCCCGGCCTCGAGCAGGGCCAGTGTGAGCGACCCGAGTCCCGGTCCCACCTCGAGCACTACATTTTCCGGTCGCAGAGCCGCCAGCGCGGCGATCCGGCGCACGGTCCCCGGTTCGATGACGAAGTTCTGCCCCAGCCGCTTGGACGGCCGCACGCCAAGCCGCCTGGCGATCTGGATGACATCGCTGGGCGTCAGCAGCCCCACGGCTACCACGTCAACCGCCGCCTGGCCCGGCTTCCCGGTCCCCCAAACCGCAGCGATGTGACACTGAGGCGGTTGTAGCCGTCCCGATGTCACATCGATGCGGTCGGCCCGTGGACGCAGGAGTGACCAGAGGGTAAGCCGGGACAGGAGGGGCAACTGGTGCCGGTCCGGGCGGGTGCACGCGGCTACCAGGGGCCGAAGACGCGCTGGGCGGTGGCGGTCACCGTGTCGCACAGGACGGCCAGGTCCATGCCCTTCACCTCGGCCAGGCAGCGCAGGGTGTAGGCCGCCATGGCCGGGGAGTTGGGCCTGCCGCGGTTCGGCACCGGGGTCAGGAACGGCGCGTCGGTCTCGGCCAGCAGCAGGTCCGGCGGGACGGCCGCGGCGGCCTCGCGCAGCGGCTGCGCGTTGGCGAAGGTCACGTTCCC
>JASHYW010000279.1 GCA_030042885.1 Streptosporangiaceae bacterium
CCGCAACGCGGGCCGCGAGCCGGTCCGCTGGCTGGAGACCCAGGCGCCGCAGCCGCCCGCCCGGCATTCCTACCGGTTCGCCGGGGACTGGGACTACCTGCGCGGGACGGTGGCGGGCTCATGAGCAACGTCGTGGTGGTCGGCGGCACCTCGGGCATCGGCCGCGAGATCGCCTGGCACTACGCCGAGGCCGGTGATCGCGTCGCGCTCACCGGACGAGATGCCGAAGGTGCGGCGGCGGTGGCCAAGGAAATCGGCGGGGATACGACGGGCATTGCGCTCGACCTGGCCGTGCCGCACGGTATCGCTGCCGCGCTGGCCGGGATCGACGCCGTGGACAGCCTCGTGCTGGCGGCGATCGAGCGTGATGTCAACACGGTGGCCGAGTACGACATCGACCGGGCAATCCGGCTGGTGACGCTGAAGCTCGTCGGGTACACCGAAGTGGTGCACGCGCTGCGGTCCCGGCTGGCCCCCGATGCCGCCATCGTCATGTTTGGCGGCACGGCCAAGGACCGGCCGTACCCCGGATCGACCACCGTGTCGACGGTGAACGAAGGCCTCACCGGCCTCCTGCGCACCCTTGTCAACGAGCTCGCGCCGATCAGGGTCAATGTGATCCACCCAGGCTTCGTCGGGGACAGCCCGTACTGGCGTGACCGCGACCTCAGCCACGTGGTCGCGCGCACGCCATGCGGGCGGCTGGCCCGGATGGAAGACGTCGTGGACGCGGTGGCGTTCCTGCTACGGAACCAGGCGGTCAACGGCGTCAGCCTCACCATCGACGGCGGCTGGCTGCTCGGCTGAGGCTTGCCGGGTTCTCGCTCACTCGGTCTAATAGTGAGGCATTGATCTCTCCGCGCTCGCCAGCGGTCCTCAGGGCTAAGGAGATGTCTGTGCCGGACAGTAAGGAACAAGAGCCCGAGGCCCGCGGCGTGGCCGCCAGCGTCCGGCTGCTCGAGCACGCGCAGGACCTGGTGTCCGTCATCGTCGGCGTGGTGCTGATCGTCCTGGCCGCCGCCGAGCTCGTTTCCGGCATCGTCGATTTCTTCACCAGCGCCAGGAAGGTCGGCCTCGACACGGCCGGCATCAACCTGCTGTACCGGTTGCTGCTCGTGCTCATCCTGGTCGAGATCATGCACACCGTCGTGCTGTCATTGCGCGCTCATCATCTGATCGCCCAGCCGTTCATCATTGTCGGCCTGGTCGCCGTGGTCAGGAAAGTCCTCGTCGTGCTGAGCGGGACCGGGACCCTTCCGACAGCGCAGCTGGCCCTGCTGATCGCGATGATCTTCGTATTCGTCGCCGCGCTGATCGCGGTGACCTGGCTCGACCGGCGGGCGGGCGGCGCCGAGCCCAGCATGACGGAGTAGGAGGTCTCCTGACCCATGCCCGGGACAGGAGCCCGGCCGCACCGCAGGCAAGGCCGCCAGTCAGG
This sequence comes from Streptosporangiaceae bacterium, assembly GCA_030042885.1. The sequence continues at coordinate 1,439 of JASHYW010000279.1, forward strand.
GCGAGCCGCTAGACTCGCCTGCAGTACGGGCTGTAGCGCAGTTTGGCTAGCGCGCCGCGTTTGGGTCGCGGAGGTCGCCGGTTCGAATCCGGCCAGCCCGACCACGAGAGCTAGCGGCAGCGGGCGGGCGGCTCGTGCAAGGTCGTGGACGAGGTGCGGAGCAGGAACTCGGCGTAGGTGTCCGGGGCCCGGCCTGACGGCTCGAGGCCATCGGACAGCATCAGCGCGGTCGCGCGCCTGCTGGCGTGGTGCATCTCGCTCAGAGTGGCCCGGGCCCGCCGGGCCAGGCCGGCGATCGCCGAGCACGAACTGCGAACGTCCATGTGTCGAGCATTGCCCGGTCGGCGGTATCCGGCCAGTGGCAGGAATGCCGCCGTCAGCCGATATCCTGCCAAAGATCTGGCATACTCGAGATCATGGCGGATCAGGCCCGCGCAGCGTTCGGGTCGCTCGGGGCGCGCCGTGCTGCGTAACGTCGCCGTGGTGCTGGTCAACGGCTTCCTGCCGTTCGAGTTCGGCACCATCTGCGAGGTCTTCGGCGTCGACCGGTCCGACGACGGGCTGCCACGCTACGACTTCGCCGTGGTGGCGGGCGAGCCGGCTCCGTTGCGCGCCCTCGACTTCACCATCCAGCCCTCCTCCGGCCTGGAGCGCTTGGAGGAAGCGGATCTGATCGCGCTGCCCGCGGTCAGCGACGAGCGCTTCCGCCTCGACGCGGCTCACCCGTTCCCCGAAGACCTGCTCGATGCGCTGCGCCGGGCCGTCGCTCGCGGCGCCCTGGTGCTGAGCGTGTGCAGCGGAGCCTTCATCCTCGGCGAGGCGGGCCTGCTCGATGGCCGCCGGTGCACCACCCACTGGCGCAACGCGGCCGAACTGGCCCGCCGGTATCCCGAGGCCAAGGTCGATCCCGACGTGCTCTATGTCGATGACGATCCGGTGATCACCAGCGCTGGCACGGCAGCCGGCATCGACGCCTGCCTCTACCTGGTCCGGAAGGAGCAGGGCTCGCGGGTCGCCAACAGCATCGCGCGGCGCATGGTAGTGCCGCCGCACCGCGACGGCGGCCAGGCCCAGTACGTGGTGCAGCCCGTCGCGCCCTCCTGCGACGGGTCCCTGCGGGACCTGCTGGAATGGCTGAGCTCCCACCTGGACCAGGCCCTCACCGTACGGCAGCTGGCCGCCCGCGCCAGCATGTCCGAGCGGACCTTTGCCCGGCGTTTCGTCCAGGACACCGGGACGACCCCGCAGCGCTGGCTGATCGGCCAGCGCATCCTGCTCGCCCAGCAGCTCCTCGAGGAGACCGACGAGACCGTCGATGCCATCGCCGACCGGGCCGGCTTCGGCAACGCGACCGCCCTGCGGCACCACTTCCGCGCCTGGCGTGGCACCACCCCCAACGCCTACCGCCGCCTGTTCCGCGGCGATCCGGGCGGTTAACGCCCGGCAGGCAGGAACCGCAGGGATCCCGCCCCGCGAGCCTCATGCGTCCCATCAACCTGTGCGCGGCCCCTTCTCAAGGCCTCGCCCCGGCCCGCGCGCCGAGGAATCACACCAGGCCAGGCTCCTGTAGTTCATCCAGCAAGGCATGAACGCGTGCGCTGATGTCATCGCGGATGGGCCGCACCTTCTCCTAAACGCGTAATATCTGATCTCATGAGGTTCTTGCTTCACGTGCTGGTCTCGGCGGCGGCCCTGGCCGTCGCGACCTGGGCCGTTCCCGGGATCGAACTGCTTGCCGGGAGCGGCTGGTCGAGGTTGGGCACGCTGCTCGCGGTCGCCGTGATCTTCGGCCTGATCAACGCCACGCTCAAGCCGCTGATCAAGGTGGTCGGCTGCGCGTTCTACGTGCTCACGCTGGGCCTGGTTGCCCTCGTCGTCAACGCCCTGCTGCTGTGGCTGACCAGCTGGATCGCGGGCAAGCTGAACCTGCCCTTCCACGTGACCGGGTTCTGGCCCGCCTTCTGGGGCGCCATCATCGTCGGGCTGGTGAGCTGGCTGCTGAACCTGCTGATCGGCGATGACCGCAGGCGGAACAAGGACAACGAGCCGCCGCCCGTGCGCGTCGTCCGTGTTCGCTAGCCCCTAGACTGGCGGCTTAGACTTCTCGGCGATCCAGCCCCGAGAGCGTTGTTCGGGCCGGCTGGCGAGCACGGGCCTTTCGAGCCCGTGGGAGCGGCCGGTGCCGGGCTGCGGCGAGGAGCACAGCCAGGACCTGAATAACGCGAGCATCTGAATAAGACACCGAGCTACCATCCCTGATCCCGGAGTGACGCGGACGTGAAGACTGACGTCGAAGAGCTGAGCCCGACTCGTGTCCGGCTCAGCGTCGAGGTGCCGTTTGACGAGCTGAAGCCCAGCCTCGACAAGGCCTACCGTGAGGTGAGCCGTCAGGCACGCATCCCGGGCTTCCGCCCGGGCCGCGTGCCGCCGCCAGTGATCGACAGCCGGATCGGCCGGGACGTGGTGCTCAGCCAGGCCGTCAACGACGCGCTGCCCGACCTGTACGCCAAGGCGGTCGCCGAGGGCGATGTCTCCGTCCTGGGCCAGCCCGAGGTGGAGATCACCAGCCTTGACGACGGCAAGGAGCTGACCTTCACCGCCGAGGTCGACATCCGTCCGAAGTTCGAGCTGCCCGACCTGTCCAGCCTGTCCGTCACCGTCGACAGCACGCTGGTGAGCCCCGACGAGGTGGCCGAGTACCTTGGCCAGCTGCAGGAGCGGTTCGCCTCGCTCAAGGCCGTGCAGCGGTCCGTCCAGGCCGACGACTACGTGTCCATCGACCTGTCCGCCTCGGTGGACGGAAAGCCGGTCGAGGACGCACAGGCCAGCGGCCTGTCCTATCAGGTCGGCAGCGA
>JASHYW010000036.1 GCA_030042885.1 Streptosporangiaceae bacterium
CGTCCGCCTTGGCGTGCCACTTGTCCAGGGTGGCCAGCAGCGAGGTGCCCTTGGCCTGGACCGCGAAGTCGATGATGGTGGTGGTGCCGCCCCAGGCCGCGGCGCGGGTCCCGGTCTCGAACGTGTCTGCGGAGAACGTGCCGCCGAACGGCATCTCCATGTGCGTGTGCACGTCGATGCCGCCGGGCAGTACGTACGTGCCCGTCGCGTCGATGACCCGGTCCGCGCTCACGCTGCTCGCGTGGTTGGGCTGCCGCGCCAGCACCGCGGCGATTGTCTCGCCGTCGATGAGCACGTCGGCGTCCAGCGTCCCCTCGGCGGTCACCACCGTCCCGCCACTGATCAGGATGCTCATGGCTGCACCAGCGGTCCGTACGCGTCCGGCCTGCGGTCCCGGTAGAACTGCCACAGGTTCCGCACCTCGGCCAGCTGTTCCATGTCCAGGTCGCGGACCACCACCTCGTCCTTGGCGTCGTCGGCGGCGTCCCCGACAAGCTGGCCGCGCGGGTCTGCGAAGTAGGTCTGCCCGTAGAAGTCGTTGTCGCCGAGCGGCTCGATGCCGACCCGGTTGATGGCGCCGACGAAGTACTCGTTGGCCACCGCGGACGCGGGCTGCTCGAGCCGCCACAGGTACTGTGACAGGCCCCGGCTGGTGGCCGACGGGTTGAACACGATCCGGGCGCCGGCCAGGCCGAGCGCCCGCCAGCCCTCGGGGAAGTGCCGGTCGTAGCAGATGTACACGCCGATCCGGCCCGCCGCGGTGTCGAAGACCGGGTAGCCCAGGTTGCCCGGCCGGAAGTAGAACTTCTCCCAGAACCCCTTGACCTGCGGGATGTGCGTCTTGCGGTACTTGCCCAGGTAGCTGCCGTCGGCGTCGATCACCGCCGCGGTGTTGTAGTAGATGCCCGGGTGCTCTTCCTCGTACATGGGCGCGACGATCACGATGCCGTGCTGCCGGGCCACGTCTTGCAGCAACTGGGTGGTCGGCCCGCCGGGGATGGCCTCGGTGTAGGAGTAGTAGTCGGCGTCCTGCACCTGGCAGAAGTACGGCCCGTAAAAAAGCTCCTGGAGGCAGACCACCTGGGCGCCGGCCGAGGCCGCGGTCCGGATATGGTCCACCGCCGCCGCGATCATCGATTCCTTGTCCCCGGTCCAGCGCTGCTGGATTAGCCCGGCCCGGACGATCTCAGCCATCGGCTCCTACCCCTTTCAGCTTCCTGCCCTCGCGGCCGCTTCCCGGTCCTGTCGCGTAAAGCCCCATCTTCCCTCGTGACCAGCCCCGTCGTAAGCCGTCGGCTCCCAAGAAGACAGGGGTATTACCGCACCCCCTTGTATATCCCTACAACGATGAGCGCCCGCTCCCCGGGGTAGCTGGTCGCGCCGGGCCACCGGGGGCAGGACGAGCCGGCGGCGGTTGCCGCCGTAGGCGGTCAGGAATGAGCCTCAGCGAGCCGGCCCGGCCTTGGCGGCGGCCTTCAGCTCCTGCTTGTACGACCGCACCCGGCCCAGCGACTCGGCGTCGGTGATGTCCGCGACCGACATGTGCGAGCCCTCCGCTCCGAACCTCCCGGCTGCCTCCCGCCAGCCCTCCGGCTGCACCCCCAGCTGCTTGCCGAGCAGTGCCACGAAGATCTGCGCCTTCTGCGCGCCGAACCCGGGCAGCGCGGCCACCCGTTTCAGCAGCTCGGCGCCTGTCGTCGCGGACTGCCATACCTGCGAGGCCTCGCCGTCGTACTGGTCCACGATCAGCCGCGCCAGCTCCTGTACGCGCGCCGCCATCGCCTTCGGGTAGCGGTGCAGCGCGGGCCGCTCGGAGAAGATCCCGGCCAGCGCCACCGGGTCGAACTCGGCCAGCTCGGCCGCCGTGGGCTCGTGCCCGAGCCGGCGGACCAGGTCCAGCGGCGCGCTGAAGGCGCGCTCGAGCGATACCTGCTGGTCGAGCAGCATGCCGATCAGCAAGGCGAACGGGCTGCGGGTCAGCAGCTCGTTGGCCTCGGGCTCCACCGGCATCGAGATCGTCACGGCGCCTCCCAGTGCCAGGATCACATATGCCGCAGCGTACTCCTCGGCCAAAATCCACCGCACTCCCCGGCGCGCTATAAGCTAGAGGAAGCGGGGCTGGCCCGGGGTTCCCGGCCCGGGCACAAAGGGATGGAGTCAGCATGACGCCGCATATGAAGTGGACCATCGCAGGGGTCATCATCGGCTTTATCCTGCTTTTCATCGTTCCGTGGCCAATCGCGCTGGCGATCATCGTGCTCGCGGTCGCGATCCCGGCGGGCGCCTGGATGATGCTCGATGAGTCGCAGCGGCGCCGGTACCGCGAGATCCGCCGCCGGCAGCGGGGGCAGATCCGCTAGCCCGCGCCCACTCCGGCACACCCGCTCGCCGCGGCAGACCCCGCCGTCGGCGCGCGCCCGTGCCGCCGCAGCGTCGCGGGAATGGCGGCATGTCGCTCAGAATTGCACTGAGCAGCAGTTCGCCCTATCTTCCCCCCAAGCCCACCCAGGGAAGGAGGCGCAGATGGCCGTCCGCCGCCTCAACCACGCGGTCCTGTACGTGCACGGTCTCGAGCGCACCGTCGACTTCTACCGCAAGACCCTTGGCTTCGAGGTCCGCATGGAGATTCCCGGCCGCGCCGCGTTCCTGCGCGCGCCGGGCTCCTCTAACGATCACGACCTGGGCCTGTTCGAGATCGGCTCCGCCCCGGAGAGCCATGCGGCGGACCAGCCGCAGGTCGGGCTGTACCACCTGGCCTGGGAAGTCGGCACGCTGGGCGACCTGGTCGAGGCCCGGGCCAAGCTCGCCGAGGCCGGGGCGCTGGTGGGGGAGAGCGACCACCGCGTGTCGAAGTCCCTGTACGCCAAGGACCCGAACGGCATCGAGTTCGAGGTCATGTGGCGGGTGCCCGCCGAGGACTGGGAGGCGGAGACGGCCCACGGCGGCATGACCCTCCCGCTCGACTGGGACGCGACGCTCGGCCGCTGGGGCCGCGACCAGGTGACCGGCGCGGCCGCCGGCTCCCCGACCTGAGCCCGGCCCGCCGCCCCCACGCCACGAGCTCACCCGAGCCCTCTCAGCGCCGTTCTGACACCCGCGTGATGTAGGTCAGCGCCACGAACGACCGGAACATCGCCAGCGGATCCTCCCCGCGGATGCTCACCGCCCGCACGCCGGTCCGCTCCACCCCCCGCACCCACGACGCGACCTCGGCCATGTCCGCCGTCTGCAGGTTTACCTCAAGGGTGGCCGGCAGCGAGATGGCCGGCGGCCTGAGCACCGAGGGCGCCGAACCGTCCACCGTCGGCGCGGCCGCGATCTCCCATACTTCCGCAGGCCGGGCGGCCACCCGCTCGACTGCCCGCCGCGCCCCGTCTGCGATCAGACCGCGGGCCACCTCCGGGTGCAGGTTCGACGCGCCGAACCTAGTGAACGACTCCTTAACCGCCACGCGCTCGGCGTCGGGCAGGAACGGGTCGGCCTCGCTGATCGTCTCCTGGTCCCCGGTGATGAGCCCGACCGGCGTCTGGCAGGCCAGCGCCACCAGGGCGTTGATGCCGCTCTCGCCGACCCGTGTCCCGTTCAGCTCGACATGCGACAGCACCGAGGGATTGTAGGTGTGCGACAGCACCGAGCTCTGGCCCGAGATCGACCCGTGGTAGCCGACCATGAACACCACGTCCGCGGTGGCGTCCAGGCCCTGCATCATGTAGAGCGGCTTGTGCCGCCCGGACACGTAGCTCGCCTGCCCGTGCAGCGCGCCCGGGTCTAGGTTGTTCATCGTCCCGTGCGAGTCGTTGCAGACGATCTCGGTGGCCCCGCCCGCCAGCGCCCCGTCGATCGCGGCGTTGACCTCGCCGAGCAGCAGCCGCCGCCCCTCCTCGTACAGCTGCCCGGGCCCGCGGCACTGCGACCAGTCGACGATCCCCGCCACGCCCTCCATGTCGAACGAGATGAAGACCTTCACGACGCCCATTGTCCCGAACCAGTGTCGGTGCTTCTGCCGAGTCCTCGGCGCCGCCCCAACTCAAGAGCGGGCATCATGCCGATCAAATGCGGGGCAATCAGGGTGAAACAGGGCAAAGCCGGCGGATAGAGCTCCGCTCGGCCTTTCAGCCTCGGTGTTACAGCTGGCCGGGGAACAGCAGCGCCAGCTGGTGCGGGTAGCCGGCGATCAGCCGCAGCTCGTCGTCGGTCAGCGGCTTGCCGGTCGCCGAGGCGCACAGCTGGACAAGCGAGAACACCAGATCTTCCTCGCCCGCCGCCACTTCAACGCCGAGCCCGTCCAGCACGTGCCGGAACCCGGCCTTGCCGCCGTATTCGCCGGTCAGCACCACCCGGCCCTCGCGCGCGAACCAGTCGGAAGGGAACGGCCCGAGCACCGAGTGGTCGTACAGCTCGTAGTTGCCGCGGTCCTTCAGCGCCCCGTCGGCGTGGATCCCGGACTCGTGCGCGAACGCGTTGCGGCCCACGCCCGGCCAGGCCAGGGGCAGCGGCTGCCCGAACGCGTAGGCGGCCCACAGCCCGAACCGCCGGGCCCACGACAGGTCCAGCGGATCACCGACGGACACCGACTCGCTGATCCCGAACCCGTAGCAGAACGCCAGGATGCAGGACAGCAGGTCTGCGTTCCCCGCCCGCTCGCCGATCCCGTTCACGCAGGTGTTTACCCACGCGTCCTGCCCGGCGTCGAGGTCGCCGAGCGCGCCGGACACCGAATTCGCCACGGCCATGCCCAGGTCGTTGTGGCAGTGCGTCTCCACCGGGATGCCGACCGCCGAGGCGAGCTTGGCGAACCGCTCCCTGATCCGCCCGGGCACATCGCCGCCGGTCGTGTCGCAATAACGCACCCGCGACGCGCCGGCCTCCCGCGCCGCGAGCGCGAACTCCAGCAGGTACCCGTCGTCGGTCCGCGACCCGTCCTCCGCGTTGACCCCGACCGTCTCCGCCCCGCTGTCCCTGGCTACCGCCACGGCGGCCGTCATCTCCTCGATGATCGCGGCGCGGTCCAGCTTGCCCCGGAACTTGTGCGCGATCATCTGGTCCGAGGTGGAGATCGACACGTTGTAGTGCCGCAGGCCCCGTGCTCCCGGGCCCGCCTCCGGCACGATGGAGACCGCGCGTTCCACGTCGGCGGGGACCGCCCGGCACCAGCCGGACAGCCGCAGCTCCCCGAACGCCCCCGCCTCGGCCAGCGCCACGCAGGCCCGGACGTAAGGCACCTCGTGGAACAGGAACGGGAACCCGATCTCGGACTGCGCCACGCCCAGGCGCCCCAGGTAGAAGTTGACCATGACCTTGCCGAACTTCGACAGCCCGGTGCGTGCGGTCTGCACCCCGTCCCGGTTGGTCACGTCGAGAAAATGGATCGATGGCATGAATCAAGATTGACAAGATGACCAAACTATAGTCAATATTGATTAAAATCAATATTCGGAACGATCCGTGGTACTTCGATAACGAACGGACAGTGGCGCCCGCATGACCGAATTCCTGACTGCCGCGCAGGCCGCCCAGCGGCTCGGCGTCAAGCCCGCGACGCTCTACGCCTACGTCAGCCGCGGCGTGCTGAGCCGGGACAAGGCCGCGGACGGCCGGGCCAGCCTGTTCGACTCCGAGGAGGTCGAGCGTCTGGCTCGCCGCGGCCGGCCCAGGCGCCCGGCCGGCACGGCGGACATCACGGTGGAGTCGGCGATCACCGAGATCACCGGCGAACGGCTGCGCTATCGCGGTCACGACGTCACGCGGCTCGCAGTGAGCCGGAGCTTCGAGGACGTCGCCGAACTGCTCTGGACCGGTGAGTTCCCGCCGGCCCACGCGGCCCAGACCGTGCCCTGGCGGGCCACCGCCTCCGCGGTCGCGGCGGGCCGGGCCGCGCAGGCCGCGCTGCCCACCGGGACGCTGCCGCTCGAGCGGTTCGGTGTGATCGTGCCGGCCATGGCGGCCACGGACCCGCTGCGCCTGCACCTGGACCCACCGGCCGTGTGCGCGGCCGGGCGCAGCATCATCGCCGGCATGGTGGACTGCCTGCCCGCCCCGGCAGCCACCACCCCGGCGCCCACCGGCGGGGCAGCCACCGGCCCGGTGGGCGCCACCCCGGACCTGCCGATCGCGGAACGGCTGTGGTCACGGCTGTGCGAGCGGCGGCCAAGCCCCGCCCTGCGGCGCGCCCTGTCGGCGGCCCTGGTGCTGCTGGCCGACCACGAGCTTGCCGCGTCCACGTTGGCCGCCCGGGTCGCCGCATCGGTCCGGGCCGATCCCTACGCGGTGGTCGCGACCGGGATGGGGGCGATGAGCGGCGCGCTGCACGGCGGGGCATCCCTCGGCGCGGAAGCGCTGCTGGCCGCGGCCAGCAGCCCGGAAGACGTCCCCCGGGTCGTGGGCGAACTGCTGAGGCGGGGGGAGAAGGTACCCGGGTTCGGCCACTTCGTGTACCGGGCCGGCGACCCGCGGGCCACCTTGCTGCTCGACCTGGTCCGGCGCGCCGCGCCGAGATCGGCGCAGCTCGCGGTGGCCGAAGCCGTCCTGGCCGAGGTCAGGGGGAAGTCCCTGCCCGCGCCGAACATCGACTTCGCCATCGCCACCATGGCCCGGGTCGCGGGCATGATCAGGGGCTCCGGGGAAGCGGTCTTCGCCGTGGCGCGGACCGCAGGCTGGATCGCCCATGCTCTGGAGGCCTACGCGGGCCCCGGGCCGCTGCGTCCCCGTGCCGTCTACACCGGGCGCGCTGCGCAGGCCGCCCCTGGCGCGCTCACAGAGGCCAGGTGGCCGACAGGAGCGCGCGCGTGAACCGGTTCAGTTCCAGCCTGCGGAGTTCTGCTGCGGTGAACCAGGCCACCTGGCAGATCTCGCCGCCGTCTGCGGCAGGGGACCCGTCGGTGATCTCGGCTTGGTACACGGCGGTGACGTACGCGGCGCGGTCCCCGTTCGGGTAACGGACCTCATAGTCCGGGCCGCCGAGCACATCGAGCAGCCGGGTGAGCCGGACTTCCACGCCGATCTCCTCGCGGGTCTCCCGGACGGCCGCCTCGGCCGGAGATTCACCGATCTCGACGGCGCCGCCCAGCACGGCCCACCCGTCGTCATGACTCGCGTGCCGGACCAGCAGCACCCGCCCGGCCTGGTCGATGGGAAGGACCGAGACCGACGGCAGCAAGAGCAGGTCGTGCCCGACAGCCGCCCGCAGCCGGGCAATGTGCACAGGAATACTCAACTCGTCCTCGTTCCCCGCGAGCTCAGCCACCGAAATGCCCAGTACCCTCATACCGCACGAGAGGACTTACCGCGTTGGCCAGCACCACGACAGTGTGGCGCCACACGCTGATCTGCGTGGGCGTCATCGTCGGCGCTGCGGCCGTGATCATCTGGATAAACCGCTATCCCACCGTCAACCAGGCCCAGGCCCGCGCGGTACAGCCGGCCATCGACGCCTACATGCACGAGAACGGCGCACGGATGGGATTGACCGACGTCATGGACGCACGGCTCAGGCCCCAGCTGTTCTGCGACGCCAACATCATCGAGATCAGGACCGACGGCCCCCGGTGGCACGTCGGCATGGTGATGAACTGCGCCGAGTACGCCCGCCAGGGCAACACCCTGCTCGAGGCGTCGATCGGCTATTTCGATTCCGCCGCCGAGGTGCTCGTCCACGGCCACTGGCGGAACCCCCAGGTGCTGTCCCTGGACCCCGGGCCGCCCGGCTACGACCCGGCCTGGGTCCACCAGAACTTCTCATCCCGGGCCGCCGGGTGGCTGCTCAGCACCGACCCGCCCACCGCGCCCGATCCGGTCAGCCAGGCCCGGCGGGCATTCGGATTCCCGCCGGGCACCCAGGCCGTTCAAGACTGAACCCACCCCGCTCCGAGGCGGCCGATGTCGGGCAAGCCAGGGAGAATTCGCGTTCATGACCTCGAAGCTCACGGTCCCGCCCACGCTGACCTGGGGCGTGGCGTGCGCCATGCTGTCCGTGGACCCCAGCGGCGAGCACGTGCTCGTGCAGGTCTTCCAGTTCGGCCGGATCGACAACGGCGTTTCACCGCCCTGCCGGGCAGCCCGCCCTTGCCGTTCGCGGCGGAGGGCTGGTAACTCGCCGGTGGCGCCGTCGATGCGCTCGCGCAGCAGGTCGGCGTGGCCCAGGTGGCGGGCGTATTCCTCGATCATGTGCAGGTAGATCAGGCGGAGCGACATGGACTCGCCGTTGTGCACAAACTCCTCGTCCAGCGAGGCGTTGGCCACCGCCGCGTCAGC
>JASHYW010000280.1 GCA_030042885.1 Streptosporangiaceae bacterium
GACACCCCACGGACCCCCCGGGCCAGCCTCCATCCAGGTGCACGTGCACAAATCCGAGCTGGCCGAGACCGACCTGGTGGTACGGGCTGCGGAGTCGGCCGGGCGGGCCGGGGGCGTCTCGCTGGCCACTGCCCGGGTGGTGATCGGCGGCGGCCGCGGGGTCGGCGGGCCGGACGGCTTCGCCCCGCTCGAGGAGCTGGCCGGCCTGCTCGGCGGCGTGGTCGGCGTCTCCCGCGTGGTCACCTCCGAGGGCTGGCGCCCGCACAAGCAGCAGGTCGGCCAGACCGGAACCAAGATCACCCCGGAGCTCTACCTGGCCTGCGGCATCAGCGGCGCGATCCAGCACATCGCTGGCTGCGCGGGCGCCAGGCACATCATCGCGATCAACACCGACCCGGGCGCCCCCATCCTCGCCCACGCCGACTACGCCGTCATCGGCGACCTGCACCAGGTCATTCCCGCCCTGGTCGCCGCCCTGCGCGAGCGCTGAGGTCGCGCCCGTATGCCAGACATCCCCGAATGATTCCGTGCGACGCCACTTGGATGGGAAAGTGGTGATGACCGCAACGCATGCTCAGCGCGAGGAATGGGGAGCTCTTGGCGGCAACTGCCGTGTGGCCGGGCGACAGCTATCCGCTCGGTGCCACCTATGACGGTGCCGGGACCAACTTCGGGCTGTTCTCCGAGGTAGCGGACCGCGTGGAGCTGTGCCTGTTCGATGAGGACGGGACCGAGACCAGGGTCGGCCTGCACGAGCTGGACGGGTTCGTCTGGCACGGCTACCTGCCCGGGATCGGCCCGGGCCAGCGCTACGGATACCGGGTGCACGGCCCCTACGACCCGGCCGCCGGGCAACGCTGTAACCCGCACAAGCTGCTGCTCGACCCGTACGCGAAGGCGGTCGAGGGCAGCGTCAGCTGGGGCCAGCCGGTGTTCTCCTACGCCTTCGACCACCCGGACCGGCGCAACAACGCCGACTCCGCGCCCTACGTCCCGCGTTCGGTGGTGATCAACCCGTACTTCGACTGGAACCTGGACCGGCCACCGCGGACGCCGTACCACGAGACTGTCATCTACGAGGCGCACGTCCGCGGCCTGACCAAGGAGCATCCAGACGTCCCCGAGGAGCAGCGCGGGACCTACCTGGGCCTGGCCCACCCGGCCGTCATCGCGCACCTGCGCGGGCTCGGCATCACGGCGATCGAACTGATGCCGGTGCACCAGTTCGTCACCTATGCCCACCTGGACGACCGCGGCCTGGACAACTACTGGGGCTACAACACCATCGGCTTCTTCGCCCCGCACAACGCCTACTCCGCCGGCGGCAGCCGTGGCCAGCAGGTGCAGGAGTTCAAGACCATGGTCCGCACCCTGCACCAGGCCGGGATCGAGGTGATCCTCGACGTGGTGTACAACCACACCGCCGAGGGCAACCACCTGGGGCCGACGCTGTCGTTCCGCGGCATCGACAACGCCGCCTACTACCGGCTGACCGATGACGACCGGCGATACTACATGGACACCACCGGCACCGGGAACAGCCTGCTGATGAGGCATCCGCACGTGCTTCAGATGATCATGGACTCGCTGCGGTACTGGGTACTTGAGATGCACGTGGACGGGTTCAGGTTCGATCTGGCCGCCGCGCTCGCCCGGCAGTTCCATGAGGTGGACCGGCTGTCCGCGTTCTTCGACCTGGTCCAGCAGGATCCGGTGGTGTCCCAGGTCAAGCTGATCGCCGAGCCCTGGGACGTGGGGGACGGCGGATACCACGTCGGCAACTTCCCCCCGCTGTGGAGCGAATGGAACGGCAAGTACCGGGATACGATCCGCGACTTCTGGCGCGGCCAGCACGCGACGCTGCCCGAGTTCGCCTACCGGCTGACCGGATCCAGTGACCTGTACCAGCAGGACAGCAGGCGCCCGGTCGCCTCGGTCAACTTCGTCACCGCACACGACGGCTTTACCCTGACCGACCTGGTCTGCTACGACCACAAGCACAACGAAGCCAACGGCGAGGACAACCGGGACGGCAGTGACGACAACAGGTCATGGAACTGCGGCCATGAAGGCCCCACCGGCGACCCGGCCGTGCGCACGCTGCGGGCGCGGCAGAAACGCAACTTCCTGACCACGCTGCTGCTGTCGCAGGGAGTCCCGATGCTGCTCGCGGGCGACGAAATGGGACGCACCCAGCAGGGCAACAACAACGCCTACTGCCAGGACAACGAGATCTCCTGGATGAACTGGGCGGTCGATGACGAAGACGACAAGGCGCTGGCCGACTTCGTCCGGACGCTCATCCGGCTGCGCGCCGGCCATCCGGCCTTCCGGCGCCGGCGGTTCTTCCGCGGCCAGGCGATCCGCGGCGGGCGCCGGCGGCTGGGGGACATCGCCTGGTTCACCCTGGCCGGGGAGGAGATGACCGACGACGACTGGGAGGCCGGATTCGCCAAGTCCCTGACCGTCTTCCTGAACGGGCGGGCGATAAGCGAGCCGGACCGGCGGGGCGAGCAGATCGCTGATGAGTCCTTCCTGATGCTGTTCAACGCGAGCGAGGAGGATCTGCCCTTCACCATCCCGCAGCGCCGTTACGGGCAGCGGTGGGCCAAGATGCTGGACACGGCGATGCCGGCGGCGGACCTTGAAAAAGAGAGCGCCGTCAGGCCCGGAGACACGATGACCGTGATCAACCGCTCCATCCAGTTGCTGCACCGTGGCTGAGCAAGCCGGCTCGGCCTGGAACCCGGGAGCGTCCTGGGGCCCGGCGACTCCCCGGGACCCCAGGACGCCGCAGTCCACGTACCGGCTGCAGCTCAGGAAGGGTTTCGGTTTCGCCGAGGCAGCCGAACTTGCAGACTATCTGGCCGACCTGGGCCTGACGCACGTCTACCTGTCGCCGATCCTGCAAGCCAACCCCGGCTCCCCGCACGGGTATGACGTGGTAGACCACTCGCGGCTATCGGCGGACCTCGGCGGGCTGGACGCGTTCCGGGCCATGGCCGAGC
>JASHYW010000281.1 GCA_030042885.1 Streptosporangiaceae bacterium
TCAACTACGGCCGGACCGAGGTCCGCAATTTCCTGGTCGCCAACGCGGTCTACTGGCTGGAGGAATTCCACATCGACGGGCTGCGGGTCGACGCGGTCGCGTCCATGCTGTACCTGGACTACTCGCGCCAGGCCGGCGAGTGGGCGCCGAACGAGTACGGCGGCCGGGAGAACCTGGACGCGATCTCGTTCCTGCAGGAGGCCAACGCCACCTGTTACAAGCGCGTGCCCGGCATCAGCATGATCGCCGAGGAGTCCACCGCCTGGCCGGGGGTGTCCCGGCCGGTGTACCTGGGCGGGCTGGGTTTCGGCCTCAAGTGGAACATGGGCTGGATGCACGACACGCTCGGCTACATGCGCCTCGACCCCGTCTACCGGCAGTACCACCACAACGAGATGACGTTCTCGCTGCTGTACGCCTACACCGAGAATTTCATCCTGCCGCTCTCGCATGACGAGGTGGTGCACGGCAAAGGCTCGCTGCTGGGCAAGATGCCCGGCGACGAATGGCGGCGGTTCGCCAACCTGCGCGCGCTGCTGGCCTACATGTGGGCGCACCCGGGTAAGAAGCTGCTGTTCATGGGGGGCGAGTTCGGGCAGGGGAGCGAGTGGTCGGCCGACAACGGACTCGACTGGTGGGTGCTCGACTACGACGTCCACCAGGGCGTGCAGCGGCTGTCCCGGGACCTGAACGCCATCTACCGGCGGACCCCCGCGCTGTGGGAACAGGACTCCTCGCAGGCGGGGTTCAGCTGGATCGACGCCAACGACGCCCTGGGCAACGTGCTGTCCTTCCTGCGTTTCCCTGCCGCCTCCGCCGACGGGGATACCTCCTCCGGGGTGCTCGCGTGCATCGCCAACTTCTCCGCGATACCGCATCTCAAGTACCGGGTGGGCCTGCCCCGGGCAGGCCGCTGGCGGGAGGCCCTCAACACCGACGCGATCGTCTACGGCGGCAGCGGCGTCGGTAACCTGGGCCACATCGAGGCCGTGCCGGAGCCCTGGCACGCCAAGCCGGCCTCGGCCGTGATCACCCTCCCGCCGCTGGGCGTGCTCTGGCTGACGCCCGAGCCATAAAGTGCGCATGCTTGACACCGGTCAGCAGCGCGGCTCGTCACTCGGAGCGGATGTCGTAATCGTCCTCCTCGACCACGTGCATGGCCGCCTCCTCTGCGGTCGCGCCGCCGCCGTCGGCGCCGACGTCAGACGCGACCAGGTCCTCCTCGTCGTCCGGGTGGGCGCCCTCATCCTCGGCCACGAGCCGGCCTGCCCGCGGGTCGGGGCCGTCGTCGAGGAGGAGCCCGTCCACGTCCTCATCGCCCGCATCCTCGTCCCCGGCGATATCCTCGAGCCGCTCGTCATCGTCGTCGAAGGCGATGTCCGGCTCCTCCTCGGCCAGCAGCTGGTCCAGGGACTCGCCCGCTTGCTGCTCGGCGCCCGTGGTCCCGGATCTGACCCCGGCCGACCACCGCTCCGGAGGCACGACGCCCCGGTCCAGGGGATCGTCCCCTGGAGCTCCGCTCAGCGTGTCTGTGGTGTCGAGCACCTGGTAGTCGTCGAGGTCGGCAGACTCATGGCGAGTTTCGTCAGGCATCGGTCGGCTCCTCTCCGTCAGGCTTGCTGAGCTTCGCCGGCCACACTGATGCTATGCCCGAAACGAGCACGGACGATCAGCGGACCGGCATGGAGGACGGCCAGCGCGATCCGCCCGATCGCGCTGCAGTTCCCGCTGCCAGGAAGGCTCATCCTGGTGCATCCGATCTGGCTATGGCCATGACCGTGCAATCCGCCGTCTCGATCGTGACCGTCGCCCTGGTCGTGGCCCGCGCGGTCAACATCCTCAGGTAAGAGCCGGGCGGGTCAGCCTGGTCGCGGTCAGGCGGTGGCCAGCTGGCCGCCGTCGACGACCAGGACCTGGCCCGTCATGTAGGACGAGGCGGACCACGATGTCCAGCTGCCCGAGCAGCCTGACCGCCTCGTGCACCGCGGGCAGCGGGAACCGTCGCGGGACCCTTAATAACCCGAAACATCGGGTAAATCAAAGTGTGCCGGCAGCGTCATCGTAGGCGGCACCAGCGCGGCCGGGTTGACCCGCCGCACGATCTCGGTCAGCGCGATGCGCACGTAGGGCTCGCCGACCCACAGGTGCCTGGCCCCGTCGACCGCGACGACCTCGGCCGCGGGCACCCGGGCGAAGCGAAGCCGGGCCTGGTCCGGGCGCAGGTAGTCATCCAGCTCGGGGACCAGGGCCAGCAGCGGCTTTCCCGACGCCGCCCAGCGGTCCAGGTCGGCGTCGCCGGCCCGGTGCAGCGGCGGCGACAGCAGGATGGCGCCCGCGATCCTGTTATCCAGGCCCCACTTCAGGGCCAGCTCGGTGCCGAACGACCAGCCGAGCAGCCAGAGCCCGGGCAGGCCGGCGTCGGCCGCGTAGCCGATGGCGGCGGCTACGTCGTACCGTTCGTCCTCGCCGTGGCCGAACTCGCCCTCGCTGGTCCCCTCCGGCGAGGTCGTGCCGCGGGTGTTGAACCGCAGCACCGCCAGCCCGGCCAGCGCGGGCAGCCGGAACGCCGCCTTGCGCAGCAGGTGGCTGTCCATCATCCCGCCGTGGGTGGGCAGCGGATGCAGGCACATCAGCGTCGCGACCGGGTCGGAGTCCGCGGGCAGCGCCAGCTCGCCGACCAGGCGCAGCCCGTCGGAGGTATGCAAGGTGACCGGGGTGCGCTTGGCCGGGAGCACGGTGGCGGCCCTGATCTCGCTCACGCGTCTGTGCTCCTTGACCCGCGCGGTCCGCGACGCAGCCGGTGCTGCCAGCACGGGAGGTGCCAGTGCCTGCGCTCGTCCACGCCGGTGCTGATCCCGTCGGCGGGCCAGGCCACCAGGTGCGGCGTGCCGGGCACGATCTCCTGGTCGCATCCGGGGCAACGGTACGCCTTCGCGGTCCCCGCGCCGGGTACCTGCCGGACCACCCAGTCCCCGTCGGGCCAGGATTCGACGCGCTCGGGCGCGGGCACAGGCGCCGGCGGGCCGGAGCGCTCGCGGCGTATCCTGCGCGGGCTCACGCCGGTCCAGCCTATGTGAGCCGCTCGGCTGCGGGGGAAGGAAGGTGGGTGGGGCTGCAGTAGAGTTACCGGACGTGCGGCTCGTCATCGCCAGGTGCAGCGTCGACTACGCGGGCAGGCTCACCGCCCACCTGCCCTCCGCGCTGCGCCTGCTCATCGTCAAGGCGGACGGGTCGGTGCTCGTGCACAGCGACGGCGGCTCGTACAAGCCGCTGAACTGGATGTCGCCGCCGTGCAAGCTCACCGAGGAGCCGGGCCTGTGGACGGTCACCGGCAAGGCCGGCGAGACGCTCGCGATCACGATCAGCGAGGTGGTCAGCGACACCTCGGTCGACTTGGGCGACGACCCCGGGCTGGTCAAGGACGGCGTGGAGGCGCACTTGCAGGAGCTGCTGGCCGCCCAGCTCGGGCTGCTGGGCGACGGCTGGCGGCTGGTGCGCCGCGAGTACCCGACCCCGATCGGCCCGGTCGACCTGATGTGCCGGGACGAGGCCGGGCGCAGCGTAGCCGTGGAGATCAAGCGCCGCGGCGAGATCGACGGGGTGGAGCAGCTCACCAGGTACCTGGACCTGCTGAACCGGGACCCGCTGCTGGCCCCGGTGAACGGCGTGTTCGCGGCCCAGGAGATCAGGCCGCAGGCCCGGGTGCTTGCCGCCGACCGCGGCATCCGCTGCGTGACCCTGGACTACGACCGGATGCGCGGCGTGGAGCCGGAGAACACGCTGTTCTGACCGCGCCGGCTACGGCTGTGAGGTCACGTGGAGGACCTCGGCCCGGACGTTCCGGCGGGTCAGCGGGCCGAGGTCTGCTCCCGGTCACGCGGGGGCGTCGGCGCCGCGCCATCGCCGCGATCGTGCCGCGGGCGCATCACGCCGGCCGCGACGGCGACCAGCACGGCCAGGGCGGCCGGGATCAGCAGCGCGTCTCGCAGGCCCACGCCGGAGGCGGCCGCTCCGATCGCGACCGGGCCGCCAAGCAGTCCGAGGTACGCCACTGCCGCGATCCGGCCGATGTTGCGCCCGGCGCGGGCGGGATCCAGCCGGGCCGCGGAGGAGACCAGCTGCGGGAAGATCCCGGCCAGGCCGAGGCCCAGCAGCGCGAACCCGGCGATGCCCGCGGCCGGGGTGCCGATCAGCAGCCCGGCCGCCAGCCCGGCCCCGGCCAGCAGGCCGCTGGCCCGCACCAGCGCCACCGAGCCGAACCGGGCCGCCAGGCG
>JASHYW010000282.1 GCA_030042885.1 Streptosporangiaceae bacterium
CGGCGAACGGATCTCCGTGGGCGAGGCAGTGGAGGGACCCGGCCCGGCGGACTCGCCTGGCTCGGCGGCGGTGTCCAGGTCAGTGGCCGGCGAGCTGTCCGCCGTGACCGTAGCGGCCGCGGTGAGCATATCCTCGTCCACCACGGCAGCGCGGTCCCGGCGCCGTCGTAGGCCTCGCGGCCGACGCAGTCCGGCCCGGTCACGAGAGACTGCCGCAGCCGCCGTCATCTCCGCCCCGCCGACCGGCCCACCGCCCGGCCCCGCATCGGCAGCCTCGGCGACCGCCGGGGATGCCGTGGCGTCCGGGGCCAGGTCGGTGGCCGGCGGGCTGTCCGCCGCGGCCGTGGCGGCCGCGGCGGCGAGAATGTCCCCGCCCGCCACCGATGTGATCGTCGGGGATGCGGTCCCGGCGTCCTCATCGGCCTCGCGGCCCGCCTGGTCCGGCCCAGTCACAAAGACTGCGGCCGCCATCATCTCCGCCCCGTCGCCCGGCCCCGCATCGCGATCCACGGCGACCGCCGGGGATGCCGAGGCGGCGGCCGTCCCGGTCGCAGCGGCCGCCGCCGAGTGGATCTGAGACGGCGAGGCAGCGGAAGCCGGCGGGCGAGTGGGTACGGTGGCCGAGCTACGGTAAGGTGCCAGCCCGAGCGCGTCCCGCAGCGCGTCGGCAAAATCCCCGCAGGACTCGTAGCGTTTCTCCGGGGCCTTGGCCATCGCCTTGGCGAGGACCTGATCGACGGCACCGGGCAGGTCCGGCAGCCGTGACACTAGCGACGGGGGCGGGGCGGACAGATGCGCCAGCAGCACCGCCATACCCTGGTCACGCTTGAAGGGCACCACCCCCGTCAGCAGCTCGTACGTGACGCAGGCCAGCGCGTACTGATCAGTCCGCCCGTCCACCAGTCGGCCTTCGATCTGCTCTGGCGCCGAGTAATCCGGGGTACCCAGGAACTGCCCTGCCCCGGTTAGCCCCGTCGCCGACATGGCGCCTTTACTCACCCCGAAGTCGGACAGGTATACATGGTCCGGCCGGTCCTGCCGCGTATCCACCAAGATGTTCGCCGGCTTGACATCGCGGTGCACCAGCCCGGCGCTGTGCGCGGCATCCAGCGCAGAGGCCACTGGGGAGATGAACCCTGCCGTCCGGTCCGGCGGCAGCGCGCCCTCCCGCTCCAGCAGCCGCCGCAGGTCGCCGCCCACCACGAACCGCATGGCGATGAACAGCACGCCGTCGGCCTCACCGGCCTCATACACCGGGATGATGTGCGGGTCATCCACCGCCGCCGCCGCCCGCGACTCCCCTATGAACCGCCGCCGGAACGCCGAGTCCGAGGCCAGGGCTGGCGTGAGGATCTTCAGCGCCACCAGCCGCCCCAGCCGGTCATCGCGGGCACGGAATACTACCGCCATCCCGCCCGCCCCGACTTGGGCCTCCAGCCGGTACCCGGCCAGCAGCGTTCCCGCGCGGAACCCGGACAGATGCGCCGGGAATTCCTCGCTCAACACCTCTCCCTCAAGCTCCGCCGCTGCCGTCCCCTCCCAAAGCTTTCGTGATGTTCACCGGCCATGCACGCTTCAGGCCGTTATTATCCGATCTATCGCCTTGTGCTGCAATCTGGGCATTCCCGGCGGTGGCGCGAGGTGAAGTCCATCGCTAGTGGATGACATGAGCAGCTGGCTGCCACGCCAACCACGGAGCGGCTGCGGTTCCCGGGGAGCGTCACCTCGTCCATGCCGACGAACTCGCCAGATCTGAGTACCCTTTTCCGGCGTCATGATCCGAGCCTCGCTTCAGCGCGCCTGCCGCGGCAGGACCGCCCGCCAGGACAGTCAGGGAAGCTCCGCCCACCTCGGTGGCGTAGACAACGATGTTGCTCAGGTAGTGGCCGGTAGTGGCGTCGAAGGCGCCGCCGCAGGTGATCAGGCGCAACTCCGCGTCGGGGGTGGGGCCATACACGGTTGCGGTGGGGAAGTGGTCCTTCAGGTAGGTCCGGACCACCGTGACGCGGAACTCGACCGTGGTCCCGTCGGCTCGCAGGACGTAGACGCGGTCGCCGACGCGTAGCTCGGTCAGCCGGTAGAACACGCCGGGGCCGGTCAGCGAGTCAATGTGACCCACAATGACGGCTGAGCCGATGGCTCCCGGGCGCGGGCTCCCGGTGTACCAGCCCGCGACGGCTGTGGAAGACGGCACCTGCAACGCGCCGCCCGCGGTCAGGCCCAGCGCGATCAGCCGGGTCTTCACCCCGATCAGCGGGATGGTCAGCAAGACCGGCCTGGCGACCGGGGTCTGCTGCGTCGGCTGGGGCGGGGCGACGAACGGGCCCGTGGGAGCGGGCAGAGCAGCCACTCCGACCGCGGCCGGGCGCATGGCCGGGGTCGAGTGCCGGGTCAGCAGGACGACTGTACCGGCTGAGATCACCATCAGGCCGGCCGCGAAGGCGATCGCGGCCGGCCTGAGGACGAGCACTGTTAGGCCCCGGAGGTCAGCCGGCGCAGCTTCGTGCGGCGCAGCCGCAGCCCGCTGGCCAGGGTGAGCAGCGCCCCGGCGCCGATAACCGCCAGCCATGGCAGCGGTGAGCCCGGGCCCCGCGGCGCGGTGCCGCCGAATCCCGTGCCAGCGGCACCCGTAGGCGGCTGGCCGGCCCCGGCGGCATCCAGCAGGTTGATTATCTCAATGCCGCTGGGTCCGTCGATGACGACCTCCGTATGGACCGTGGCCGCGACGAGCGTGACCGGCGCGCTCGCACTCGAACTGGGCCCGGTCGCGGTCATGTTCCAGGTGCCAGGCGGGATGGGCGCGTAGGAACTCACGGAGCCGGACGGCGCGTTGGTCACGATGTTACCTGGGGCTCCTGGAGCGCAGCTGCAGTGAAACGTTACGGCCTTCTGGTTGAGGGAGGCCTGGATCACCCGCACCAGGGATTTACCCGTTGGCGTGGTCAGGCTGTCGTCGAGGACCTTGAGTTGCCGTCCCGAGGACGCCACGGTGAGGGCCGCTACCGTGTACGAATGATCAGCCTGGACCGTGACGCTGGCGGACAACACCGGCTGACTCGACGCCGAAGACCCAGCGGACCGCATCAGCACGCTGTATCCGCCGGCGCTCACGGCCTCGTAGGACGATACCGTCCCGTAGGCGACGTCGTGCAGCACGATCTCGGGGCTGGAACTGCCGGACGAATACACGTACACGTCCACGGCGGAGGTGGTCGGGGACAGGTTACCGACCCTAATCCAGCCGGTACTCGTGGCAGCAGACGCCCAAGCAGCGGCGGGAATGCCAAGCAGCAAGGCCAAAGAGACCAGCAACACGGTCACTCGCCAGGGTGTGATCCGAAATTTCACTTTAGAACCCTCCCTAAGCTGCGGAAATCTATCCGCCTCCCAGCCCCATCGGGCTCGGAGCGTCGAATGGTGATCACCAGCTGGCGCGGGATAGCGGCCACGCGAACCCGCGGGGATTGACCTCCACCCCGGCTAGCCGTGCAGAGCCAAGCACGACCGATGCGTCAAGCGACACCGGACCCTCCTGCTCCGAAGACAGGCTGCATCCGCCGCCAAGCAGACCGCCCGCCGCCCGACTGTTATCCGCCAGTTATTGGCTTATATGCCGGTGGCGGTCCATCCAGTGCCACCCCGTTCCACGCGCGGGACCGCCGGACGCCGACGGCCGATCTCAGCCAGGCCAGTAGGAGCAGCGAACGCCGGTATGCACCGTCTGCAGCAGGTGCTCGCCGAGGCCCGCATCCGCCTCGGTGATGCGGGGCAAGGGCACGGCGGATCGCCTTGCCCACGGCGACACGGGCGCGTTCCCCCTCACCGGGCGGGGCCAGGATCACCGGTTGCTGTTGGGCGCGTCGGGCAGGAAATCACCGAGGGCCCACACGTCGGTGGGCGATGAGCCCGCGATGGCGCCGACGCTGTTGTCCGACGTGCCGAGCAGCTGCGCCTTGTCCACCGTCCAGCCGCCCGCGCTCGGCGTGGCCGTGGTCGACGAGATCGGCTCGGCGGGATCGCCGGGGGTGGGAGTGGGCCAGTTCAGCTCGGGCAGCACCTTGGTCGCGATCGCCTTGGAGCCGGTGTCCGCGAACAGCTCGGTCAGCGGCTTCACGTGCTTGTATCGCAGGTGAACTGCAGGCAGCCGAGGCCGAGGGCATGCTGGATGCTGCTCAGCAGCGAGTAGTGGTTCGCCGGGCTGGAGTCCTGCACACCGCGGGGACCGTGGCTGGTGATCACGATCGTCGCGATCTGGCCGCCGCCCGGGCTGGCGTCGCAGCACCCGGCGCTGTTGTCGCCGTTGTCATAGGTGATGGCGATCGCGTTGTTGCCCTTGGCCCAGAACGACGCGTGGGTGATCTCGCTGACCAGCTGGCCCAGGTAGGCGTCGCCCACGGCGACCCGGCTCGCGGAGTGCTGGTCGTCGCGGGAGGTGACGTCCGCCTCGAGGCCGACGGCGACCTGGCCAACCCGGTGCCCAGGGTGCTGGATGTCCTCCACGTGGTGGTGATCGCCGCGACCGTGGTCAGCTGGGTGGGCTGGCTGGCCATCCAGATTCCGACCTGCCGGCCAGCGGCGAGCGCCGCCAGCAGCTGAAGTGGCTCTACAGCGGCGCCGCCATCTTCGTGGTCGCGCTGCTCATCGGGACGTTCATCGTCCCCCTCGCCATGGGAGAAGCCCCGGGCTGGGGCACCCAGCCGGTGGTCACCGCGCTGACCACTCTCGCGCCGCTCGCGCTGCCGGTCTGCATGGGGGTGGCGGTGCTGAAGTACCGGCTGTACGAGCTCAACCGCGTCATCAGCCGGGTGGTCTCCTACGCTCTGATCACGGCCCTGCTGGCCGGTGTGTACGCCGGCCTCATCCTGCTGGCCACCCGGGTGCTGCCGGTCCGGACGCCGGTAGCCGTGGCCACCGCCACGCTGGTCATCGCGGCGCTGTTCAACCCGCTGCGCCGGCGGGTCCAGCACCTGGTCGACCGCCAGTTCAACCGCTCGCGCTACGACGCCGAGGCCGTCGTGGCCGCGTTCGCGGGCCGGCTGCGGCACACCGTCGACCTCGACACCGTCCGCCGCGACCTGCTCGGCGTGACCGAGACCGCGTTCCAGCCCGCTCATGTCTCGCTGTGGATCGCGCCCGCACCCGCCGGCGAGCAGCGGCCCGCGGTCGCGGCGAAATCCGAGTTATCCCACCGGCAGTGCGTCCCCAGTCCCGCAGGGAGGCACCTACGCCACATCGCGGAACCCCAACGCGCCCGGAACGCAGCTGTTTCCGGAGTGTTACGGGATCGCCTCCTTCGAGATCGACCATCCGGCCACCCAGGACTACAAGCGCCGCGTCCGGCCGGCGCCCTGGCGGCCCGCGAGGAAATATGGACGATTCCATGTCCTGCGCGAGGCATGTTGTGGCACTGAGCCGGTTATAACCCGCTCAGTGCCACAACCAGTGACGTGACGCTTAAGGAGGCACATGTACGAGAGCAACGGCGAAAAGTACTTCGTGGTCGACGGGCACATGCACTACTGGAACGCCGCCCCCGACAACTGGGTGCCTGGCGCGGAGAATTACGCCAAGGGCTGGATCGAGTGCTTCCACGCCTACCAGGGGCTCGGCCCGCCCGAGACGCACTGGTCGATCGAGCACTTCCAGAAGTACTCCGAGGACGACCTGATGAAGGACGTCTTCGAGGACGGCCACGTGGACGTGGCGATCTTCCAGCCGACCTACCTCAAGGAGTGGTACAAGGAGGGCTTCAACACCACCGAGCGCAACGCGCTGATGGGTGAGAGGCACCCGGGCAAGTTCGTCTACAACACCCGGTGGGACCCGCGCGACGGCGACGCGGGCATCGAGGAGCTCAAGCGCAATGTCGACCGGTTCGGCTCCAAGGGTGCCAAGCTGTACACCGCCGAGTGGAACGCCGGCTCGCGCGGCTACAAGCTGACCGACACGGCCTCGTACCGGTTCCTCGAGGTCGCGCAGAACCTCGGCATCAAGAACGTCCACGTGCACAAGGGCCCGACGATCTGGCCGCTGGACAAGGACGCCTTCGACGTGGCGGACGTGGACCACGCCGCGACCGACTTCCCCGAGCTCAACTTCATCGTCGAGCACGTGGGCCTGCCGCGCATCGATGACTTCTGCTACCTGGCCACTCAGGAGCCGAACGTGTACGCCGGGCTGGCGGTGGTCATCGGCGGCCTCATGCACGCCCGGCCGAAGTTCTTCGCCCGGGTCATCGGCGAGCTGCTGTTCTGGGTCGGCGAGGACAAGATGCTGTTCGGCAGCGACTACGCCATCTGGGAGCCGAAGTGGCAGGTCGAGGGCTTCGTCAACTGGGAGTTCCCGGATGACGAGGCGTTCTCCGACTACCCGCGGATGAACACCGCGTCCAAGAAGAAGATCATGGGCCTGAACGCGGCCAGGCTCTACGACATCAAGGTGCCCGAAGAGTTCCGGCTTCCCGCGGCCGAGCCGGTCGCAGGAGCATGACCGCTCCGCTGGCAGTTGCCTCGCAGGATGTCCTCCTCCGGGCGCTGGAGACGGTGCGCGATCCCGAGCTCGACGAGCCGATCACCTCGCTCGGCTTCGTCGCGTCGTGCACCGTCTCCACAGACGGGGACGCCCAGGTCAGGCTCAGGCTGCCCACGTATTTCTGCGCGCCCAACTTCGCCTACCTGATGGTGGCGGACGCGTACGACGCGGTGTCCGCGCTGCCGGGCGTGCGGGCCGCTTCGGTGGTCCTGGAGGACCACTTCGCTTCCGATGCGATCAACGGCGGCGTGGCCGCCCAGGCCGGCTTTGCCCGGTCCTTCGAAGGCGAGACTCTGCCTTACGACGGCAGGCCGGGCGGCGAGCTGGACCAGCTGCGGGCCGACTTCCTGCGCAAGGCGGTGATGGCAGGCACCGATCAGGTGTGCAGGCCGCTGCTCGCGGCGGGTAAGGACCCGGCGGCCCTGCTCGCGATGAGCCTCGGCGAGGTGCCGCCGTCTCGCGCGCTGTCGCGGCTGCGGGAGCGCCGGGCCGAGCTGGGCCTGCCCGCCGACGACGGCGCCCCGCTGCTGGTCGATCCCGTGACCGGGTTGCGGGTCGATCCGGGCTCGGTGCCGCTGCACCTGCGGCGGGCGCAGGTCACGCGGGTCAGCATCGAGGCGAACGCCGGAATCTGCCGCGGCATGCTGTGGCACAGATATCACTCACCAGGACAAGGAGAGTCATGTGAGACTGCCTAGCTCGCACGGGCCTTCTGGGCCCGTGCGAGCGGGTTCTACGGGTCGGCGCCTGGACACAGGCAGAAACCGCAGCGGGTCCGGAACACGACTCGAACTTTGACAAAAATACTGGAGAGACAGTTCTCTCCCAGACCCCCGGAGGAAGACCAATGAAGGCCGTCCGCTTGCACCAATTCCACGCCCAGCCGATGGTCGACGACATACCCGAGCCCACGATCAGCGGACCGCTCGACGTGATCGTTAAGATCGGCGGTGCCGGGGTCTGCCGCACCGACCTGCATATCATCGAGGGCCAGTGGGACGCGGCGATGCATACGCCGCTGCCGTACGTCCTGGGCCACGAGAACGCGGGCTGGGTGCACGAGGTCGGCTCCGCCGTCACAAACGTGCAGCCGGGCGACACCGTCATCCTGCATCCCACGCCCACCTGCGGGCTGTGCCACGCGTGCCGGGCGGGCGACGACATGCACTGCGAGAACGCCTCGTTCCCCGGGCTATCTCGAGACGGAGGCATGGCGGAGTACCTGGTGACCTCGGCCCGGGCCTGCATCAAGCTCAACCCGGAGACCCGGCCGCAGGACGTCGCCGCGCTCGCCGACGCGGGCATCACCGCCTACCACGCGGTCCGCAAGGCCATCCCGCTGCTGTACCCCGGCACCACCTGCGTGGTGATCGGCGCGGGCGGGCTCGGCCACATCGGTATCCAGTGCCTGGCCACGCTCACCGCCACCACCATCATCGTGGTGGACGCCAACCCGGACGCGCTCAAGCTGGCATCGGAGCTGGGGGCGCAGCACACCGTGATGGCCGACGGCAGCCAGCGGCAGGCGGTGGCGGACCTGACCGGCGGTCGCGGCGCTCACGTCGTGCTCGACTTCGTGGCCGAGCAGGGCGCCGAGGCCGACGGATGGGCGATGACCCGCCAGGCCGGCTCGTACTTCGTGATCGGCTACGGCGGCACGGTGCACATCCCGACGCTCGACATCATCTCCACCGAGCGCAACATCATCGGCAACATCGTCGGCACCTACAACGACCTGGCCGAACTGATGGCGCTGGCCCAGGCCGGGAAGGTCACGCTGCACACCAGGGTCTACCCGCTCGGTGCCGCCGCCGATGCCTTCGCCGATCTGGACGCCGGCCGGGTCCGCGGCCGCGCGATCCTCGTCCCCTGACTGGTCCCCGGCTCCCGGCACGGCCACATCGGCCCGGCGTAGGCTGCCCCTATGAGTCCCATCTCGCGCGGCTTCCACGGCCGGCGTCGCGAGGCGGCCGAGGGCCGGGTGCCGCCGGGCCAGTACGTGACCCACGACTTTCCTGTCCTGTCGACCGGGCCCACGCCGCACACGGCGCTGGCCAACTGGACCTTCTCCATCGAAGGCGGCACCGGGGCGAAGAGCTGGACGTGGCAGGAATTCCAGGCCCTGCCCGCCGAGACGGTCACGGTGGACATCCACTGCGTGACCCGGTGGTCCAAGCTCGACACTACCTGGACGGGCGTGTCCCTCGACGTCCTGCTCGGGGCGGTTTCGCATGACGCGCCCTACGTGCTCGCCTTCTGTGACGGCGGCTACACGACCAACCTGCCGGTAGCCGACCTGACCGGCGGGAAGGCCTGGGTGGCCTACAGCTACAACGGCGGCCCGCTCCCGCCCGAGCACGGCGGCCCGGCCCGGCTGCTCGTCCCGCACCTGTACTTCTGGAAGAGCGCCAAGTGGGTGCGCGGGCTGCGGCTGCGCGATACCGACGAGCCGGGATTCTGGGAGATGTACGGCTACAACATGTACGGAGACCCATGGCGGGAACAGCGGTACGCGGGCGACTGACCTGGCAGACTGCCACGGTCGGCTCGATCGTCGACGAGACGGCCAGGGTGCGCACCTTGTCGCTCAAACTGCCGGACTGGGCGGGCCACCGGGCCGGCCAGCACCTCGACGTCAGGCTCACCGCCGACGACGGCTACCAGGCCGAGCGCGCCTACTCGATCGCGACGGCGCCCGGCGAGCCGGCCGCGATCACAGTGGAGCGGCTGGACGACGGCGAGGTCTCCCCGTACCTCACCCAGGAGCTGCAGCCGGGAGACCAGATCGAGGTGCGCGGACCGGTCGGCGGCTACTTCGTGTGGGACCCGGTCGACGGCGGGCCGCTCATGCTGGTGGCAGGCGGATCTGGCATCGTCCCGTTGCGGGCCATGCTGCGGCACCGGGCCCGGGAGGAGAGCCCCGTCCCGGTGCGGCTGTTGTACTCCTCCCGCAGCTGGCCGGAGGTGATCTACCGCGCCGAACTCGACCAGCGCGCCCCGGGCGTCGCGGTGATCCACACGCTGACCCGGGAGCAGCCGGCGGGCTGGACGGGCTACGCCCGCCGGGTCGACCAGCAGATGCTCGCCGAGGTGGCCTGGCCCGCGACGCAGGCGCCGCTGGCCTACGTGTGCGGCCCGACGAGTTTCGTGGAGACCGTGGCGGCCGGACTGGTGGCGCTCGGCTACTCGCCGGGCCGGGTCAAGACCGAGCGGTTCGGCGCCACCGGAAGCTGATGGTGACTTCGGCGGAGGGAGGCCTGTGATGGAGCCGCTCGAAGACAGGGTGCTCGACGGCAACGCGATCGGCGGCTTGCTGCTCGAGGTGTTCGGCACCGAGATGACCACGGCCACCGGCACGTGCGGCTGCTGCGGCGCGGCGGGCCAGGTGGCCGAGCTGGCCGTGTACCAGCCGGGGCTGGGCACCGTCGTGCGCTGCCGCCACTGTGACAACGTGCTCATGGTCTTCGTGCAGGTCCGCGGCGTCACCTGCGTTGACCTGCAGGGGCTGGCCAGCCTGACCTAGCCAGTGGGGGTCGAGAGCGTGGGGGCTGTTCCCGCATCCGGCGTACTGGGCGGGCTACCCGGCCCTCGCCGGTGGGAGACGTGGACCCAGGCCTTGACCGGCTGCGCGGCCCGCTCGGGCAGCAGACCACTGGCCACCAGCCGCCGCATGGCCTCGTGAAAGCCTCGTGGTAGCGCTGGTCATGGCTGCGGGTGTCCTCGGCCCCGGCCGGAGCAGACAGGGCGTCCAGTACCGCGGTCACCACGGCCGCGCACTCCGGCGTCAGGTCGCCATTCACCACCCCCGCGCCGTCGAACGTGGTCTCCAACCGCAGGGACCGGTCCTCGAAGCTGTCATTCGGGCCGTCGCCGGAGGTGTCGGGCAGGAGCGGGCGTAGATCTCCGCGGCCAGCCTGGCCAAGTCCTCCAGGGGCGCGCCGGCCTGGGCGGCCGCGATCAAGATCGCGTCCGCCGCCGGGCGGCAGTCCTCCGGCAGCTTGTCCGACCACTCGCAGATGGTCCGCGCGTACGACTCCGAGACCACCCCTCCCGCGGCCAGCGCCGCGGCGACCTGGGGTGGGCGGCGGCACGGCGGACCCAGGCGGTATGCGCGGTCGCGGTGCCCTTGGTGACCCGGGTGCGGTGGATCAGCCAGGAACGCGGGCTGTAGTCCGCGTCGGCCGAGTAGCCCTGCCCGCAGATGAAGGCACCCAGGATCGAGGCCCGTGCCGCGGTGCTCATCGAGCTGAACTGCTCGAGGGCTTGCAGGCACTGCGCTTGCTCCTCGGTCACCATCTCCGTCGCGTCCGTCGCGCTGAGGAACCTCAGCGCGACGCGCAGCATCCCCAGCGCTTCGGTCGTGGTGACGGGAGACGGGATAGTGCTCACCTGGCTTACCTCCTCAGGGCGTCTCGCGGTTCTATGGGTTCACGTTCGAAGTGGCGAGACGAGCTGCTGATCCAAGTCTTGGAATGACGGGCCTTATCGGCCAGCGGGGGGGCCGACGGCCCTAGGATCAACTCAACTTCGGATTCGGGAGGGCAATGATGCCAACGGTGCAGGCGAACGGAATCGAGATCAACTACGAAGTGCAGGGCGAAGGCGAGCCCATGGTCCTGATCCCGTACCTGGCAGCCGACCAGGCCTGCTACGCGTTCCAGGTAGCCGAGTACGCCAAGCACTTCACCTGCTTCAGCGTCGACCTGCGCGGCGCGGGCCTGTCCAGCAAGCCGGAAGGCGTCTACACCACCGAACTGCTGGCCGACGACATCGCGGCGTTCATGCAGGCCGCCGGGATCGGCCAGGCGCACATCTTCGGGGTCTCGCTCGGCGCGTCGGTTGGTACCTGGCTGGCCGCCAGGTACCCGGAGCGAGTGAAGACGCTGCAGCTGCACAGCGCCTGGGATAAGACCGACCCGTTCCTGCGGGTCATCGTCCAGATCTGGCAGATCATGGCCCAGGCCCTGGCCAGCGTCACCGAGATGGTCATCCAGGGCATTTTCCCGTTCTGCTTCACTCCCGAGATGTACGCGGCGCGGCCCGATTACGTCGATTCCCTCGCCGAGTTCGTCCGCGGTCGCCCGATGCCACCGGTGGACGCCTTCATCCGCCAGTCCGGCGCCGTGCTCGCCCACGACGCGACGGCCATTCTCGGCTCGATCCAGGCCCCGACCCTGATCACGTACGGGCGGCACGACATCGTGACCTCGACCCGGTTCGCTGAGCCGCTGACCGAGGGGATCGCGAACACCGAGCTCATCGTGTTCGAAGACTGCGCGCACGCCGCGATCTACGAGGACGTTGAGGGGTTCAACCAGCGGACGCTGGCCTTCCTGCAGCGCCACAGAGGCTGACCCCGCTGGCACGGGGTGGGCGAGGAGCGCCGGCGACGTGCTGCTCATCTGGCACGATGGGCGGCATGGATCAACTGAGCCATGACGCCCATACCAGGCTGAGCCGGCCGGAGGCCTCGGACGCGGTCGCCGGCATCGGGTGGCGTTACGTGCTGGGCGAGTTCCGGACGCAGGTGCTGACCGGATCACTCCCGCTAGCGGCCGATGTGGCCGCGCGGGCGGCGGCCGTGGCCTGCGCCGACGGGCACCTGCGGATGGACGTCCGCTCGGACCGGGTGGTGCTGTCGCTGCAGACCGCCGAGATCTCCTGGGTGACGCCGCTCGACGTGGAGCTCGCGCACCGGATCTCCGAGGTGGTGGGCGAGTTCAGGCTGACCACGCAGAGCGGCGCCGGTACCGCCGACACGCGATCGGTCCAGGTGATCGAGATCGGGATCGACGCCATGGACATCGCAGCCATCCGGCCGTTCTGGAAGGCGGTGCTCGGCTACGCCGACGAGCCCGGCAGGTCCGGGCCGCGGGACCCGCTGGTCGACCCGCTCGGCCAGGGGCCGACGGTCTGGTTCCAGCAAATGGACGCGCCGCGCCCGCAGCGCAACCGCATTCACCTCGACGTGTCGGTGCCGC
This sequence comes from Streptosporangiaceae bacterium, assembly GCA_030042885.1. The sequence goes on from JASHYW010000282.1 coordinate 12,513, forward strand.
ACGACGAGGCGCGGCAGCGCATCGCGGCCGTGGTGGCGGCGGGCGGCACCCTGACCTATGACGCGGAGGCCCCCGCGTTCTGGGTCCTGGCCGATCCGGAGGGCAATGAGGCCTGCATCACGACCTGGCAGGGGCGGGAGGGGTAGCCGGCCGGGGCGGGACGGGTAGCCGTGCGTGCGCGTGACGGCCGAGGCGCTGCCGTTCGCCGACGGCGCCTCCCGGGCGGCGATGGCGGTGCTCAGCATCCACCACTGGACCGGCAAGGCGCGCGGCCTGGCCGAGATGCGCAGGGTGAGCCGCGGCCCGGTGGTGCTGTTCGGCGGCAACGAGCGCGACCTGAACACGTCGTGGTTGCCTGGCCCTGATCGGTAAGGGCACCTGCTCGGGCTCGACGAGCTCGACCTCGGCTACCGGGTCATCATCGCCTAGAGCCCGGCCATGGTGGGCTCATCCGCGGGTTTCTCGCCGGCGTTCAGCTCGGACCAAAGAGAGCGGAAGGCGCGGGCGGCCTGGCTGCGGGGGGCGAAGACGGTGACCGGGGCCCGCTCCACGGACATGCGCTCTATGAGGGAGAGAGCAGGGATCGGGGTGGCTGCCACCCAGGACCGTTCGGCCAAAAGTTTTTCTGTGATCTCCTGGTGCAGCCGTTTACGGCGGTCGACCATGGAGAAAAAGGCGCGCACCTCTGGCTGACGGCCAGTGAAGCCGGCCACGAACTCGGTGAGCTGGTCCAGGGTGCGTACCGACAGCGTGGTCGGGATCAGCGGGACCAGCAGCACGTCGGCGGCGTGCATGACGTTTTCCGAGACCAGCGAGATGCTCGGCGGGCAGTCCAGGAACACGTTGTCGTATTCGGCGGCGAGCGGCCGGAGCAGCTGGGCGATCTTGCGGGTGGGCTTCTTGTCGGCGCCGTCGAGGAGCAGGTCCATGTTGCGGTAGGTGAAATCGGCCGGGAGCAGGTCGAGGTTCTCGAAGTCGGTGCCCTTGATCGCGTCGTCCAGGGCCTTCGAGCCGCGGATGAGCGCCTTCCCGCCGCCCTTGACCCGGGGCTTGACCCGGAACAGGAAGCTGGCCGCGCCCTGCGGGTCCAGGTCCCACAGCAGGGTGCGGTAGCCGTCGGCGGCGGACAAGTAGGCGAGGTTGACCGCAGCGGTGGTCTTGCCGACGCCGCCCTTGATGTTGTAGGTGGCGTAGATCTTCACGCGCTGGCCTCGTCGGGCTCGTCCAGCAGCGTGCGCATCCGCTGCTGCCCCGCGGGGCCCGCGAACCTGGCGAACCGCATGCTGAAGTCCTCCCGGGCTTCGGCCTGGCTGATTGCGAGGTTTGCGGCGATTTCACCCATGGCCAGCAGCGTAGCGGCGGGGGCCGCGTGTTCGGCCAGCATCGCGTCGGCCAGCGCGTGAATTTCCCCGCGCTGGACCTGGCTGTCCTGGAACTCGCCGAGGCAGTCCTGCAGCTGCTTGAGGTCGCCGACGACCTTCTTATTGGCGACCGGGTCGTGCAGCGGGGCGAAGAACTCCAGCAGGTAGCGCAACTCCTTGGCGCGTTTGCGCAGGTCATGCAGTGATTCCGGAGGCGAGTCCTGGGTGATCGCGCCGCCTTTGGCCACGATCTTGCGGAACGCCCGCCCGGTCGTGCTGATGGCCAGCTCGGCCGCGGTCGGCTCGCGGCGCCGCCTGCGGGGGCCGCCCGCGTCGCGGACCTCGACCAGCGCCTTGCGCCAGTGATCGGTGACGGCCTTGAACCGCGCCGAGCGCAGGCCGGCGGCCAGCCGCCGGAACTCCCGGGCGCGGCGCCGGACCAGGTAGGCGCGGAACGGCTCGAGGTCGGCCGCGGACGCGTCCGCCAGGTGCTCGGCCATCGCGCCGAAACCCAGCAGGTGGACGTCGAGATCCCTGGTCGGCGTGGTCAGGTCGCCGAGCCACTTGAACTCGGCCGCATACGGCCCGGCCAGGCCGTCCGGCAGGACGCCGCCGAGCAGCTTGATCGCCGAGCGGGTGCGGCGGACCGATACCCGTAGGTCATGCAGGAACTCGGTGTCGATGTCGCGGAGCACGCCGTCGACGTTCAGCTCTAGGGTATCGAGCAGGCGCAGCAGCACGATGGCCACCGCGACCGGCGACGGCATCTGAGCGGTGATCTCCGCGTCCACGCCGCCCGAGTAGTCACCGGGATGACGGCCGAGAGCGTGCAGGGCCGCGGCGAAGACGCTCTGGCTGGCCGGGGAAATGCCGGGGACGTCGGCCAGCAGCCGCGCGGCCCTGCGGGCCTGGGCTGGGTAGCCGCGGACTTCGGCGATGGCCAGCCGCGGCGGCAGTTCTAGGGTCACGCCGTCGTGCGAGGCCGTCGAGCGGTCCACGATCAGGCGGGCCACCGTCTTGCCGTCGGCGTTCAGCAGCCGGGTGACGCTGACCGTGCCGACCGCCCGGGCGACCGGCAGCAGCGCCCGCGGGCTGACCAGCTTGAGGATATGATCCCGTACCGGCCCGGCGGGCAGATCCTCGGCCAGGTGGGGCCGCCGGGGCTGCCACCCGGTCACCGGCTGTTCGGCCAGCGGCACGCCGTCCCTGGACAGGAGCAGGCGGCCGAGCCGCTTGGCCCGCTGGTATTCGAGCACCAGCCCGGCGCGGTTCAGCCGCCAGTCGAAGGTGTCCAGCCAGGTACGCTGCCGGGTGCCGCTGCCCGGCGCGCCGCGCTCGGCGGCCACACCGAACGCCTGCGCGAGCACGTCCAGCGCGGCGGCGGCTGGGTCGCAGGCCTCGTTCTGGCCTCCGGTGGCGGTCGTTCCGCCGTTCGGTTCACCCTCTCCGTCGAGCTCGAACTCCCGCAGGTCAAACGTCATAAATTCAGGTTCTCCTCAGGAGAAATGCAATGCCCGGTCCCCTACATCTGGTATACACCGGTCTCAGCCGACGGGCCAGGTCACGCCGGTGGCCGCGAGGATATCACCAGATCGGGGCATCGCGGTCTGCGCGCCGTGGCGGGTGACGGCCGCGGCACCCGCGGCGGCGGCGGCCCGGAGCGCTTGCGCGGCCGGGAC
>JASHYW010000283.1 GCA_030042885.1 Streptosporangiaceae bacterium
GGTCAGCGCGGTCCACAGCTCATCGGTCACGAATGGCATGACCGGATGCAGCAGGCGCAGCAACTGGTCGAGCACCAAGCCCAGCACCTGCCTGGTGGTCGCCGCTGCCGCTTCGTCATCCGAGGTCAGCGGGACCTTGGCCAGCTCCAGATACCAGTCGCAGACCTCGTCCCACGCGAAGTGGTACAGCGTGTCGCAGATCTTGCCGAACTCGAACTGCTCGAACAGGGTATCCACCTCGGCGATCACGGCCGACAGCCGGGACAGGATCCACCGGTCCGGGACCGAGTATGAAATGTCGGATTTGTCGTCCGGCTGGGTGGCGGGGGCCGGCTGGGTGGCGGGGGCCTGCGCGGCAGCGGGGACGTGAGCGCCGTTGAGCAGGGCGAAGCGCACCGCGTTCCACAGTTTGTTGCAGAAGTTGCGTGAGCCTGCCGCCCACTCCTCGCTGATCGCGATGTCACTGCCCGGGTTGGCGCCGCGGGCGAGCGTGAACCTGGTCGCGTCGGCGCCGAACCTGTCCATCCAGTCCAGCGGATCCACGGTGTTCCCGCGCGACTTGGACATCTTCTTGCCAAACTGGTCGCGGACCAGGCCGTGCAGGACCACCACCCGGAACGGGACCGAGTCGGCGGGCGCCGCATCGCGCATCGCGTACAGGCCGAACATCATCATCCGCGCGACCCAGAAGAACAAAATGTCGTACCCGGTGACCAGCACGCTGGTCGGGTAGAACGTGCGCAGGTCCGGAGCGTCGTCCGGCCAGCCGAGCGTGGAGAACGGCCACAGCGCCGAGGAGAACCAGGTGTCGAGCACGTCGGGGTCCTGGCTCCAGCCCTTGGGGGCTTGCTCGTCCGGGCCGACGCAGACCGTCTGGCCGTTCGGACCATAAAAAACTGGAATACGGTGGCCCCACCACAATTGACGGCTGATGCACCAGTCGTGCATGTCGTCCACCCAGCCGAAGTAGCGCGCGTTCATCTCCTGCGGGTCCAGGCGGACGCGGCCGTCGCGGACCGCGTCGCCGGCCGCCTTGGCGAGCGGGGCCACTCGGACGAACCACTGCAGCGACTGGCGCGGCTCGACCGTGGTGCCGCAGCGGCTGCAGTGGCCGACCGCGTGCAGGTACGGGCGGACCTCGGCCGCGATCCGGCCCTGCTCGCGCAGCGCGGCGACCACGGCGGGCCTGGCCTCGAACCGGTCCAGCCCCTGGAACGGGCCGTGTGCGGTGATCACGCCGTGCTCGTCCATGATGGTCAGGCTGGGCAGGTCGTGGCGGCGGCCGATCTCGAAGTCGTTCGGGTCGTGCGCGGGGGTGACCTTGACCGCGCCGGTGCCGAACGACGGATCGACGTGGTCATCGGCGATGACGGGGATGCGCCGACCGGTCAGCGGCAGCTCGACCGTCCTGCCGATCAGGTGGGTGTAACGCGCGTCGTCGGGATGCACCGCCACCGCGGTGTCGCCGAGCATGGTTTCCGGCCTGGTAGTGGCGACCACGATCGAATCGTCGCCTTCTCCGTAGCGGATGGAGGTGAGCTCACCCTCGTCGTCGCTGTGGTCGACCTCGATGTCGGACAGCGCCGTCAGGCAGCGCGGGCACCAGTTGATGATGCGCTCCGCGCGGTAGATCAGGCCGTCGTCGTAGAGCCGCTTGAAGATGGTCTGCACGGCGCGGGACAGGCCCTCGTCCATCGTGAACCGCTCGCGGGACCAGTCCACGCTGTCGCCCAGGCGGCGCATCTGGCCCAGGATCTTGCCGCCGGATTCGGCCTTCCACTGCCAGACCCGCTCGACGAACGCCTCGCGGCCGAGGTCGTGCCGGCTCAGGCCCTCCTTGGCCAGTTCGCGCTCGACCACGTTCTGCGTAGCGATGCCCGCGTGGTCCATGCCGGGCAGCCACAGCGTGTTGTAGCCCTGCATGCGGCGCCGCCTGACCAGCGTGTCGATCAGCGTGTGGTCGAGCGCGTGGCCGATGTGCAGGGAACCGGTGACGTTCGGCGGCGGGATGACGATGCAGTACGCGGGGACGGCGGAGTACGCGTCGGCGCCGAAGTACCCTGCCTTCTCCCAGCGTTCGTAGCGCGGGCCCTCCACCTCGGCGGGCGCGTACTGGGATGGCAGTTCGATGGGCGCCTTGGGATCGGGTCTGCTCACGACAGGTGAGTCTAGTGCGGTGCTGGGTCCGGGAGAGGTCAGCCGGCCTTGACCTCCACGGCGTTCCTGAGCTCCAGGGCGAGCGCGGACGCGCCGGGGTACTTCACCTCGGACTGGCCGACGATGAACTGGACCATGCCGAACGTGGTCGGGGTGACCCACAGGCACTCGCTGGTCTTGCTCCTGGTCGAGGTGTTGTAGCCGCACATCATCTGGCCGCCGTGCTGACCCGGGCTCACCGTCCGGGTGGAGGTCAGCTGGGTCTTCATGTACTTGATGACGGCATCCGGATTGAACGTGCCGTCGAAACCGACGAACCCGATGGCCTTGAAATCGCTGGCCGACACGGAGGTGACCGGACTGAGGCCGTACACGGCAATCAGCTCTTTGCCTGGGTGGCCTGCTCCCTCGGCCTTGATGGCCTGCGCGAAGGGGTTCGCCTGCTCTTCCGCGATCGTGATGTAGTACTTGGTCGCGACGGCGTTCAGCGGGAACGTGCCGGCCTTGGCCACCTTGGTGAAGACGAACCCGGAACCTGTCCCGGCGGCCGTTGGTGGGCTGGTAGTGGGCGAGGACGTACTTCCCGCCGTGGTATTCGAGCTGTTCTTCGTCAGGTGAATGACGAGCAGCACGATCAGCGCCACGCCGACGACGGCCGCCACCAGGTACAGGATCATCCGGATCCCGCTGAGCCGCTGCGGCGACCGCTGACCCGAGCGGGACTGGCCCGACCGCGGCTGGGGGGCGGGGGCGCTGAAGCCATCCTCGCCGTATGCCGGCCCGCCGGGCCGGTCGATGCCCGGCTGAGCGTAGATGTCCTGGCCGTAGGCGTCCTGGCCGTACCCGCCCTGGCCGTAGGCGTCCTGGCGGTAGGCATCAGGGCTGTACCCGCCCTGGCCGTAGCCGTCCTGCGCGTAGCCAGCCTGGGTGCCGTTCTGGCCGTATCCGTCCTGGGCGTAAGCGCCCTGGCCGTAGCTGTCCTGCTGGTAGCCGGTACCGGTGCCGCCGGACGCCTGGCCGTAGCCGTTCTGGCCATAGCCGGAGTGACCGTAACCCTGGTCAGCGTAGCCGCCCTGGGCGTAGCCCGATGACTCGAATCCCTGCTGCGGGTTGGCCTCGGTCTGGTAGCCCGGTGCGCCCTGGCCATAGTCCTGCGGTCCGTAGCCGGGCTGATCGTAGCCTGGCTGGCCCAACGCCTGCGTCCGGTAATCCTGACTCGCGCCGGACAGCGGCCCGTAGCCCGCGTCCGCGGGCTGCTGCGGACGGAACGCCTGTGTGCCGTAGTTCTGGTCGTCAGCGCCTGACCAGGCCGTAGCGCCGGCTTCTTGCGAGCCGTAACCCGGGTAGGCCCCGTAGGCTGCCGTCCCCTGGTCGTAGCCGCCGGGCTGGTCGTAGCCGCCGGGCTGGTCGTAGTTCTGCGCCTGGTCGTAGTTCTGCGCCTGGTCGTAGCCGGGCAGACCCCGGCGCCCCGCACGAAGGATTCCCTCGCCCCGGGCGGCCCGGTAGCCGCCGGTCGGCTGAGTTTGCTGATAGCCCTGATCGTCCGACCTGGATCCTTCGGGCTCGTCACCCGAATCCCAGCTACCCGTGGGGGCGTCCCATCCACTCATCTGTGCTCAATTCCGCATTCCGCGTTCGCTGTGGAAGACGGCTGCTGGTCAGCGTCCGACATCCTGGCGTGGCGGGAACCGCGCCAGACTAACGCAACACATGGAGGCTACACAGGAATAACGATGATCATGGGCAATACCCCCAAAGTCGACATGCGTGCCGCCGAGCTGGTACGGCACGGATCCTCAGGTTAACCCGGCAATACCGAACTGCCGTACGATAAGCGCACAGCCCGGGACGCTGGGCCAGGGGCTCTTCCAGGTCGCCCGGGAGGCGGGGTCAGGGGCTCTTCCAGGTCGCCCGGGAGGCGGGGTCAGGCGGACTTCTCGCGCGGGGTGCGCCGACTGACATCCCTGGGCACGATGGTGGGGTTGACGTTCTCAAGCACGGCTTCGCGCGTGATCACGACCCGTTCCACGTCCTTGCGGCTCGGCACCTCGTACATCACGGACAGGAGCACTTCTTCCATGATCGCGCGCAGGCCCCGCGCGCCGGTACCGCGCAGGTTCGCCTGGTCGGCGATGGCCTCCAGCGAGTCGGGGGTGAACTCCAGGTCCACGCCATCAAGCTCGAACAGCCGCCGGTACTGCTTCACCAGGGCGTTACGCGGCTCGGTGAGGATCTGGATGAGCGCCTCCCTGTCCAGGTTGTGCACGCTGGTGATGACCGGCAGGCGGCCAACGAACTCGGGGATCATGCCGAACTTCAGCAGGTCTTCCGGCATCACGTCGGCGAACTGGTCGACCGTGGTCTTCCCGTTCCTGACCCGGAGCTTGGCGTTGAACCCCATCCCGTTGTGGCCGGAACGCTGCTCGATGATCTTCTCCAGCCCGGCGAACGCCCCGCCGCAGATGAACAGGACGTTGGTCGTGTCGATCTGGATGAACTCCTGGTGCGGGTGCTTGCGCCCGCCCTGCGGCGGGACCGACGCGGTGGTGCCCTCGAGGATCTTCAGCAGCGCCTGCTGTACGCCCTCGCCCGAGACGTCACGGGTGATCGACGGGTTCTCGCTCTTCCGGGCGATCTTGTCGATCTCGTCGATGTAGATGATGCCGGTCTCGGCCTTCTTGACGTCGTAGTCCGCCGCCTGGATCAGCTTGAGCAGGATGTTCTCGACGTCTTCGCCGACGTAGCCGGCCTCGGTCAGGGCGGTCGCGTCAGCGATCGCGAACGGCACGTTGAGCAGCCTGGCCAGCGTCTGGGCCAGGAGCGTCTTGCCCGAACCCGTCGGGCCCAGCAGCAAGATGTTGGACTTGGCCAGCTCCACGCCCTCGTCGCCTGGCCGGTCGTCGCCGGACTGGACGCGCTTGTAGTGGTTGTAGACGGCGACCGAGAGGGCCTTCTTGGCCTTGTCCTGGCCGATCACGTACGCGTCGAGGAACTCGTAGATCTCCCGCGGCTTGGGCAGGCTGTCCCACCGGAACTCGGCGGGCTCAGCGAGCTCTTCCTCGATGATCTCGTTGCACAGATCAATGCATTCATCGCAGATGTACACGCCTGGGCCGGCGATGAGCTTCTTGACCTGCTTCTGGCTCTTACCGCAGAACGAGCACTTCAGCAGGTCCCCACCGTCACCGATCCGTGCCACCCAGTACTCCTTTACGTGGGGCCCGCCGCGACGGCCGTACCGGCCGCCTCGAGCGGGCGCGTCCCGCGAGGCCGTCAAGA
>JASHYW010000284.1 GCA_030042885.1 Streptosporangiaceae bacterium
CCGCCCTTGCGGGTGATGGTCAGGGTCCGGTGGCCGCGGTCCTGGCCCAGGTGCTCGAGGTCGGCACCGGTGGCCTCCGAGACCCGCAGCCCGTTCAGCGCGAGCAGGGAGATCAGCGCATGCTCGGCCGGTGAGCCGAGCCCGGCGGCGACCAGTAGGGCGCCGAGCTCGTTGCGGTCCAGGGCGACGGCGTTCGATTCGTAGTCGACTCGCGGCCGCCGGACGTGGGCGGCCGGGGAATGCTCGAGGAGTTCTTCTTCGACGGCGTAGCGGTAGAACCCGGCGATGGTGCACAGCCGCCGGGTGACGGTGGCGCGGGCCCGGCCGCGGGCTTCCAGGTCGCGGGCGAAGCTTTCGATGTCGGCGCGGCGGGCGGCGAACAGGTTCAGGGAGCGGGCGCGGCACCAGGCGGTGAACTGGCGCAGGTCCAGGGCGTATGCCTGTCGTGTCAGGCCGCGGTACCCGGCCAGGAAGCCGGCGAGGGCGAGCCGTTCGGCGTCGCTGAATGCTGGCTGGACGGGGACGAGGGCGGTTGTGGTGGCGGTCATCGGGTACCTCCCGGTCTGGGCTGAGACCGATGAGGCTGGGCCAGCCGCGGCCTCAGCAACGATTACCACCACCATCACGTCGCCCTGTCCGTCACCTGCTGTCACAGTCCGCGAATCCAGTGCCGGCGCACTACGCCGGGAAACGCTCCAAAACGCCGAATCGGCGTGCCGGGGCGAGTGGAGCATCACTGCCATTCTGTGCGCCGTGCTCGGCCGCGGGTCACCGGCGGGTTCTGTGACACGTCCCGATGGTCGCGGACCGATGATTCGCGCTTCTAGGCTTGGTCGTGGCTATGGCGAATCGGTCACTCAACGAACGACGAGCGGAGGAACACCGAGATGACCAGTAACGCAGATGACGCAAACGAAGCCAGCGACGAAATGCTCCGGACCTTTCTGCGGGCGCAGCGCGAATCGGTGCTCGCCATCGTCGAGGGGCTCAGCGACGAGGCATGGCATCGCTCGGTCGTCCCTACGGGCTGGACGCCGGCCGGGATGGTGGAGCACTTGGGCGGCGCTGAGTGGCACTGGTTCCAGGGCGTCGTGGCGGGCAAGCAGCCCGAGCTGCCAGGCGACGTCGATGAGGATCAGCCGCCCTACGACCCCATGTCGGTGGTGTTCACGACGGATGCGTCCGCAGCAGAGGTGTTGGCTTTCTACCGCGGCCAGTGTGCGGAGTCAGAGTCAGTCCTCGCCGTCACTTCGCTGTCGGCGCCGCCACGCGGTACGCACGGGCGATACGAACCGCCGAACGTTCGCTGGGTCGTGCTGCACATGATCGAGGAGACGGCGCGACATGCTGGGCATCTGGACCTTGCGAGGGAACTCCTTGACGGCAAGGTCCGGCTGGGTGGCCGCTGAGGCGGCCAGCAGTGCCGATTCTGCTGGTCGAGTGCTTGTAAATTGACGAGCACGCGCACAAGATCGCTCACATCTCGGGATCATTGACCCCGATCGGAACGTGCCGGTTCCGATCCGGCAAGGATCCGGAGCAGTGGTACTTGCATCCGATCCGGTCGCCAGCGACACCTCAGGGCGACACATAATGACGCCCAGAATCCTCCCCAGGGCGGCTCCCCGAACGAGCCAGAACGGCGGGTCGGCGCGCGGTTATCACGAGCTCAGGACGTCGAGATCCGGTCGCATGGCCGGACAGGTGCGTGCAGGTCCTCTGCGTGCTGGTCCTTCGCGTCGGCGGCTGCCTTGGCGGCCAGGTGGGGCGGCAGCGGCTCGTTCCCGGGGGCTGCCGGGTCAGCCCGCGGCTTGGTCGCAGGTGCAGGCCGGGTGGAGACGCCGTCTTGGCCCGGCGCTACCACAGGGCGCCAGGCCGCCAGTCGCAGACCAGCTCGCCCGACACGTCGACCGGCACCGATACCGGCAGTACGTAGATCACGCCGTCCTTATCCGCGGTGCGCCGGATCCCGTCCGGGGTCAGGGCCGAGGATGGCCCTCGCCACAGCTGCCATCCCCGGGCGGTGTACAGGCGGCTGCCCTCGGCACTGGCACCGAGCGCGCCGAGCTGGTACGCGGCCCGGATGACCCGCTCGAGCGACGTCATGATGAGCGCGCCATGGCCGCGGCGGCGCCGGTCCGCGCGGACCGCCACGCCCTCGACGTACCCGGTGCGCAGAGCCCGCCCGGCGTGCAGCAGGCGCCGCTGGACCACGCTGCCGTGGCCGACCAGCTCCCCATCCTCGTCGAAGACCAGCGCGTGCACGCCGCCGAGCACGTTCTCGAAGGTGTCGTCGGAGACGCCGCCGAAGGCGGCGTCCATCAGGCCGCGGACGGCGGCCTTCGTCTTCGCGTCGAGGTCGGCGGTGTGGGCGGCACGCAATTCGGTCATGACCGGCCCATTCTGGCACCGGGCGCGACCGCCGGTGCCTGCCGGCGCGACCGTCGGTGAACCCATGGGTCCGGCCCGGTCACACCGCATGGTCCGCGGATCGGCATGTCCACCGGGAAAGCCCTGCTGTTCAGGGGAAACAACGTGGCGGCCGAACTGACATCACTCCAGTATGCGCGCCGTGCCGGCGGGAGCCCCGGCTGACACATCAGCCACCCAGCTCACACGCATACCGGCTCGGCTGGGCGCAACGTTTGCGCTCACGGTGTTGCTGCAGCGTCCGCGCGGGAGAATGCGCGGCATGGCATTTGAGCTCACCAGCAGGATCGAGCGCCACCTCACCGGCGACCCGATCGCCTGGCTGACCACCGTGACTCCGGGCGGGCGGCCAGCCCCCGCCCGGTCTGGTTTGTCTGGGACGGCACGGCGATCACGATCTACAGCCTGAACAATGGCGCAAAGCTGCGGCACATCGATGCCAATGACCAGGTCACGGTCCATTTCAACTCGACGCCGGACGGCGAGGACGTCGTGGTGATCGGGGGCCGGGCCAGCCGGGTACCCGGCGCGCCGCCGCCGTCACGGTACCCCGGCTTGATGGGCAAGTACGGCGCCCGCATCGAGCAGATGGGCCGGACACCGCAGTGGTACGACGACAACTACAGCATCGCCGTGCGGATCACCCCCGAACGCGCCTGGACGATTCCCCGCTGACCGCTACGCAGAAGATCCAAACATGGGCCGGTTTCTGCCCGGCAGGAATTCGGTCGATAGCCGCGCCGAACGGCTCGGCGTGCGACTGCTGCGGCCAGCGACCGTGACACACCGTCACAGCGGTGCCGAAGCGCGAGCTACGTGATCGCCGACTCGGTGCTCGGTAGCAGGGACACGGGCAGAGGCCTCAGGTGGGACAGATCACCTGGATATGGTGCTGGTGGGGGTTCGTCTGCTCCACGCGGCGCGGGGATGGCATTGGGGCGTGGGGCCGCCACCCCGTACGCCGACAGTGGATCAGCTCATCATGGTCAACTATCCAGACCCGCGCTGCCATCGTTGCTTCTGGTGGCTACCCGGGGCCGTCCGGACTGAACGCCGCTGCCCACACGGCGCTGTCGTGGTCCCGGGAGATCTCGGCGCCGGCGGCCGTCAGGCACTCGCACGGCGGGTCACCGCTCGCCGCGGTGCCTGGGTAAACGGCATGGAACATGCCGCTGATGTTGTGTTGCAACGGCGAGGAGGGTTGGCGGATCCCGAGTTCGGCTCGCCACGGGGCGCCTGCTTGGGCATCGGCCATCACCGCCCCGAGGCGTTCGGGTGCGGACGTTAGTGCTTCGGCCGCTGCCTGGGCCCACGACGCCAGGATCGTGACTTCCTCGGCTGCCAGCATGGGCCGGGGTGGTGAGCCTGCTGGTGAATGCTGTGACCTGGTGCCGGTGCTGGCGGCCCGGATCTGCTGGACTCTGACGTCGGCGAATTGTTTGCCGCTGTCGCTGGGCGGGCGGCCGTCGAAGCTGCGCCGGGTCGCCCGGGTGATGCTCGCCGAGAGCAGGATGCCTTGTGCGCCGGGTTCCAGCGAGATCTCGCGTGTCTGCTGGCCGGGGCTCTTCCACAGGGCGACCACCGGCGAGGGGTTCTGCCCGGGCAGCCCGGAGCGCTGCGTCATGCCGAAAGAGGTCAGCGTCAGCACCGCCGAGCCGGGATCGTCGGCCAGTACGCTGGCGTACCGGGCTGCCCACCGGGAGCTGAGCTGGGGGCCGTCGAGCAAGGGGGTCACGACGATCGTCGGGCCGACGGAGCGGATGACGCTGGCCACGTCGTCGGTCTGCGCGAGGTCCTCGCACACCAGTGAGGCGAGCGTGACCCCATCGCCGAACTCGACGAACTGGACTGACCGGGGGGGCACC
>JASHYW010000037.1 GCA_030042885.1 Streptosporangiaceae bacterium
GCCGTGCGCTGGGAGGCCGCGCCAGGCCGGCCGACGTTGGCCAGCAAGGACCTAGGCTCCTCGCGAGTGCCTCGGCCGCCTGGCACAACCGCGCTTTACCGTGTCCGGGGGGCCGGTACGGGGGTGCGGTTGGACACGCGGCGGCCCCGGTCCTGGCCCGGGTCTATGCCTACCTGCCCAGCGGCCGCAATCACCACAGCGAGGCGGACAGAGAGCCCGGCGACCGGCTCGTGGCGATCTATCCGGTCGGCCTTTACCTGGGGTGGTCGGACGCCCGTCTGCACCGATCGGGGGACACAGCCGTGCCATCGCCAGCGAGCGGCAGCGTGTTAGGCGACTTATGGTATAGTCCCATTAGAATTAGCGGCGAGCCGAATGGCGATAGAGAGTACGTGCGGGGTACTGGTGGACTGGAGCAAACTCAAGGCGGACTACGAGCGCCTCGGCTCGTACTCGGCCGTCGCCGCTGAGTACGGCGTGTCCAAGGGGTACGTCGCGCAGCAGGCCAAGAAGCAAGGGATCAACCCGAAGCCGGAAGGTCGCTCACTTGGGATCGACTGGAGCGATCTGCCGAGCCTGTACGAAAGCGGCATGACATACGACCAGCTGGCGGCACACTTCGGGTGCAGCGTCCACGCCATTCAAAACGCGATGAAGCGGCTGGGCGTGACGCCGCGGCCCACGGGTCTGCCGGAAGGTTACGAATGGACGGAGGAGCGCCGGACGGCACACCGCGCGGCGGTCGACCGTCCCGAGTGGAGGGCCAAGACCCGCGCGAACCTACTGGAGCGCCTCCCGACCATGCGGGGACCATCGGCGAACTCGCCCCTTGAGAAGTTGCTCCAGGCGGCACTGCTGAAGACCGGTCTCAGTTTCTCTACGCAGCGCGTGCTTCTGGGCCGGTACTGCGTAGACATCCTGATCGATCAAGCGCCGGTCGTCATCGAGGCCGACGGCGCGCTCCATAATCTCCGCAAGGAGAAGGATGCCAAGCGCGACGCGATCTCACAGAGGCGGGCTTCCGAGTCTTCAGGTTTACGGGCGCCCGGATCAACCGCGACGCGATGGGCTGCGTGGCCGAAGTGGTCACGGCGGCCGGGCTCACGCCCGACGCTGATCCCGTGGCGGACATCCGCACAGGGATGATGGGATCGGAGAACCCGAACTGGGGTGGCGGCCCGCGGACTGTCGTCTGTGCCCAGTGCGGTACGGATACAACACGGAACGCGTACCGGACTGCGGTCAAGCGGACGTTTTGCAATCAGCAGTGCTATGGGGCGTGGATGAGCGATCATCCCGAGGAGAGCAACCGCAGGAAGGACATCGACTGGGATGGTGTTGCCGCGTCGTATAAGAACGGCGCGTCGCCAGATGAGATCATGCGGCAGTACGGCATCGGCAAGACGACGCTCTACCGCCAGCTGAAGCGGCTGGGCATAGAGCTACGCCGCTCTCCGAAGTCCTCGCAGGCCAGCAAGTACAGTGATGAGGCGCGGGCGAATTTCCGCCGCGGGTGGGAGAAGCGCCGTCAGAGCGGCAAGGCCCCTCCTCGCGGGGAGGACGGCCGCTTCGTCCACACTGACTGAAGCCTCAATCCATGGGCTGGATCTGAGTGGCGATTGTACTCTGGTGGTCGACCGTACCGGCCGTTGGGCGGGCTGCCCGCAGCTGGGGAACCTGCAAGCCTGGCTGCTTATCGGCCCTCCTCGTCGTGGTGGCCTGCCGTCCGGCCCGCGATACGTTTCGCGACGTAACGAACGAAACGAAAAGGTTCCTGGCGCGGCCGGGCGCAGGTCATGTGCGGTGGGGATGGTAAACCGGGCCGGGGTCAAAGTGTCCGCGTCTGCTAGTGGCGCCACTCGATCCGCATTTGCAGCTGGGGGTCGAACGGCTGCCGCATCCGGCCGGGTAGCAGGGTCACCTCGCACAGCAGCCGGACGATTTCCCGCTGGCGGGGCAGGGTCAGTTCTTTCCAGACGCGGGCCGGGTCGGCTCCGGGGGCGCGCAGCTCGGGCAGCAGGTCGATCTGGGTGGCGTCGGCCAGGTCGGTGCTGATCTGGGCCAGCCGGGCGTCGATCCGCTTGCGTTCCTGCCGGACCCCGGCCTCGGTGAGCACGTCTTCGCTCAGCAGCCGGGCCAGGTCATCCCGCTTGGCGTGCAGTTTCCTGGACTCGGCGCGCAGCGCCGTCACGTCCACCTCCGGCCGGGGCTCGGGGGCGGGCAGCAGGTCGGCGATGTCGGGCTGGCTGAGCCGGGCAATCATCACCTGAGTCATGGCCTGGTCGGCCGGGATGGCGGGCGTGGCGCAGTGCGACCCCTTGTCGCACCGGTAGGCGCTGCCCCGCTCCGGGCCGTACCCGCCCATCCCGGAGGCGTGCATCGTGGTGCCGTCCCCGCAGATCCCGTACCGGGCGTGCCCGGACAGCAGCCAGCGCGGCGCGTTGGCGTTGCCGGTGTTGGTGCGCCGGGCCGGGTCGGCCAGCATCGCGGCCAGCCGCTGCCACCGGTCCGGCTCGATGATCGGCTCCAGCCACGACGACGCGTCATACTGCGCCCCGTTACAGGTCGCGATGCCCGCCACGTGCGAGGCCAGCAGCGCATCGCGCAGTGACACAGCGCTGAACGGCTTGCCGGTGGTGGTGCGCATCCCGCGCTGGCGCAGGTCGGCGGCGACCGCGCGCAGCGAGATGCCCCGGTCCAGCACGTCCGCCACCGCATCTTGCAAGACCGTGGCTTCCTCCGGGACGGTGATCAGCCTTTTGGCGTGTTTGGACGCGGACGGGTCGATCATCCGCCCGTAGGGACGCCGCCCGCCCCAATAGGATTTGCCCGCCCACCGCTTGCGGCCGCGCTGCACCTTGTCGGAGATATCGGCGCTGTAGTCGTGCGCGGCCCTGGCCCGCTCGCGGAACGACCGGATCTCATCACGGGTGCCGCCCCAGGTGACCCTGCCCTGGCCCGCGACCTAGCC
>JASHYW010000285.1 GCA_030042885.1 Streptosporangiaceae bacterium
ACTTCTGCCAGCAGGCGATGGCACGCCTGGACACGATCGCGGTCACGGACCTGGAGGCCGAGCACTACCCGGAGCCGAGCGCGGAGAGCATGGCCGCGGCCCGCGAGGCGGGGCTGACCTCGGTGGTGGCCGCGCCCCTGTGCGCCCGGGGAGAGCTGCTCGGCGTGATGAGCCTGGCCCTGTCCCGGCTCACCGACCGCGAGGAGCGCCACTACCAGGCGCAGGACCGTGATCTCCTGGGCGCGATCGCCAGCCGGGTGGCCATCGCGATCGACAACGCGATGCTGTTCGAGACCGAGCGGCAAACCGCCCTGGCCTTCCAGAAGAGCCTGCTGCCCCAGGCCATACCGGACCTGGACGGGCTCGAGGTCGCCTGCCGGTACGTGCCGGCCAAACCGCTGGAGACGCAGGGGCAGGGTATCCAGACGCAGGTCGGCGGCGACTGGTATGACATCATCCCGCTGGCCGCCGGGCGAGTGGGCATCGTCATCGGCGACGTGGAGGGCCGGGGTGCGCGGGCGGCCGCCATCATGGGCCAGCTGCGCGCGGCGCTGCGGGCGTACGCACAGGACGAGAAGTCCCCGGCCGACATCATGCGCAAGCTCGACGACTGGTGCCGGTCGCTGGCGCCCGCCGACGATGCCGGGGTGCCGCTGGCCGGTGACCCGCCCACCGTCAGCTGCATCTACATGATCTACGACGCATGGTCACGGGAGCTGAGCTTCGCCAACGCGGGGCACGACGCCCCGCTGGTGATCACCGGCGGGCACGTGGGCCAGCTCGAGTTCCTGCACAAGGGCGTGCTGCTCGGCGTGCGCGGCAAGGGGATCCGCGGGCTGCCCACCTACAAGGAACAGACGATCCTGGTGCCGCCCGGAGCGATCCTGGTGTTCTACACCGACGGCCTGACCGACCGCCGGACACGTGCCGACGGTTCCGGTCACTACTCAGAGGCCGAAGCGGTGGAGATGCTGCAGCACGCGGTCCGGGCGGCGGCGGCCAGCGGGGATGCCGACGCGGTGGCCACGGCTGCCGAATACGCGGTACCCGGGGACATCGACGACGACATGGCCATCTTGGTGGTCAAGTCCTCGCCGTCCGACCTGGCCTCCATCGAGCGTACGTTCCGGGCCGAGCCGATCGTGGTGTCCGAGGCCAGGCGGCTGGCCGCCCAGACCTTCGGGTCGTGGGGCATGGGCGCCGAGCAGACCGAACTGGCCTGCCTGCTGGTCTCCGAGGTGGTCACCAACGCGGTCCTGCACGCCTCGGTCACGCCGAGCCCGGGCCGCGACTTCGATTGGGACCTGGACCCCGCGCTCAGGCCCGTCCCGGTCAGCCCCGCCCCAAGCCCCGCCCCGGTCGTGGCCGCTGTCGTGCCGGCCCAGTGCGGTCCGCGGTCCGTCCGGGACGGCTGGCCCGGCGCGGCGCCAGCGGCCGGCCCCGCTCAGGCCAGCAGGCCCGTCAGGGAGTTCGCGCTGCGCCTGCGGCGGGGCGCGAACGCGGTATGGGTCGAAGTCTTCGACCCCGACCTGCGGCTGCCCCGCATCCGGACCGCCGCGGAAACCGATGAAAGCGGACGGGGCCTCTACCTGGTCGAGCAGCTGGCCACCCGGTGGGGATCCAGGCCCACCCCGGAAGGCAAGGCGGTCTGGTTCGAGATGCCGCGCAGCGGCGGCCCGTCCTGACCGCGCCTACTCGGTCTTCCCGCTCAGCGGCCGCCGCCCTGCGAGGCCCACAGCATCATCCCGAGGACGACGATAAGGATGATCGGGCCGATCCAGTCCTTGCCGGAGACCTTCATCTTCATCTTGACGCGGAGGCGCGTCCAGCCGAACGCGGCAACGGCGCCGATCACCACCAGCAAGATGAGCCCGGTCACGGCCGCCTCCTGAGGACCTGCGGTTTGCGAACCCGCTCCGAGACTACGGCATCCGGTCCGGTAACGAGATGCATATGGCCGCCGCCGCGCGGTACACGTTGGGACCCGCGGCACGATGCGAGGTAGCGTGAGGGTGATATTCGTACCGCAAGGCACAGGCCTGATCCCAGCCGGGCACGGCCGGGACCGGCTGTCGGGCACACGGAGGCCGTGATGGCGCAAGCGTTCATAGCAGGCGCGGTTCGCACCGCGATCGGCAGGCGGAACGGGGCCCTGGCCGGGGTTCACCCGGTCGACCTCGGGGCGCATGTCCTGCGAGCGCTGGTGGACCGGACCGGGATAGACCCGGCCGCGATCGACGACGTGATCATGGGCTGCGTCTCGCAGATCGGCCCGCAGACCTTCGATATCGCCAGGAACGCCTGGCTGTCGGCCGGCCTGCCGGAGAGCGTGCCCGGCGTCACCGTCGACCGGCAGTGCGGGTCATCCCAGCAGGCGGTCCATTTCGCCGCCCAGGCCGTGCTGTCCGGCACGCAAGACCTCGTGATCGCGGCCGGGGTGGAGAGCATGAGCGTGGTCGCCATGGGTTCCACCGTGACCCTGCCGGCCCAGGCGGGCCTGCCGTATCCGTGGGGCGGCGGCTGGCAGGAGCGCTATGGTGCTCAGGAGATCTCCCAGTTCCGCGGCGCTCAGATGATCTGTGAGCAGTGGGACCTCAAGCGCAGCCAGCTGGAGGAGTTCGCGCTGGAAAGCCACCAGCGAGCGGTCCGTGCCACCGACGAGGGCAGGTTCGGGGGACAGATCGCCCCGCTGGACGGGGTCAGCCAGGACGAGGGCCCGCGCCGGGACACCTCGCTGGAGAAGATGGCGGGCCTGGCGCCGCTCCGCGACGGCTGGGAGATCACCGCCGCGGTCTCCTCCCAGATCTCCGACGGGGCGGCCGCGCTGCTGATCGCCTCGGAGGCGGCGGTGGCCAGGTACGGCCTGGAGCCGATGGCCCGGGTGCGCGCGATGGCCGTGGTCGGGTCCGATCCGGTGATCATGCTGACCGGCCCGATCCCCGCGACGCGCAAAGTGCTCGACAGGGCGGGCATGACGGTCGCCGGCATCGATGTATTCGAGGTCAACGAGGCGTTCGCGCCGGTCGTGCTGGCGTGGTCACAGGACACCGGGGCGCCGCTCGAGCGGACGAACCCCAACGGCGGGGCCGTCGCCCTCGGGCACCCGCTCGGCGCGACCGGGGCGATCCTGATGACGAAGCTCGTGCATGAACTCCAGCGGACCTCGGGCCGGTTCGGCCTGCAGACCATGTGCGAGGGCGGCGGGCAGGCCAACGCGACGATCATCGAGCGGATCTGACCGGCGCGGCGCCTTGATCACAGCGGGCCATCGGGCCGCCGTCACAGCGGGGCATCGGGCCGCCGTCACAGCGGGGCGTCGGGCCGCCATCACAGCAGGGCGTCGGGCCGCCATCACAGCGGGGCATCGGGGCCGCGCAGCACGTAACCCAGGCCGCGGGAGGTGTAGATGAGCGGCGGGCCGAGCCGGCCGAGCTTTCGCCGCAGGTAGCTCACGTATGTCTCCACGACCTGCGACTGGCCGGTGTAGCCCCGGCCCCACACGCTGCGCAGCAGCTCAGTCCTGGACACGACGGTGCCCTGGTGGCGCATCAGGCAGGCCAGCAGCCGGAATTCCGTCGGCGACAGGTCTACCGGTGTCCCCGCCCGGTGCACCGTCCAGCGCCTCTCGTCGAGCACCAGGTCGCCGGAGCGCAGCGCGTCCGGTTCCCCGTCCTCGGTGCCCGCGGTCCCGGCCAGGGCACCGCCGGTCAGAGCACCGACGGCGGGCCGGCGCACCCGCGCGAGGGGCGGGTGCGCCGGAGGCAGGACCGGGATGGGCTGAGCGGCCCGGATCACCAGTGATCCGGCGTGTCGGTGGCCGAGCCCGTCGCCGGCCCGGTGGTCAGGCCCGCGGTGGCCGGGTTGACCAGCCCGCTGCTCGTGCCCGCGGCTACGTCGCTGGCGCTCAGCGGGCTGAACAGGACCAGCTGGGCGTGCAGCGTCCAGTGCGAGCGCGTTCCGACGACCACGGCGAGGTCGCCGCGAGCGACCGTGTTCGTGGCCTGCCAGGCGTTCTGGGTGAACGTGCTCGGATCCGGCACCGGCATGGCGTTCGCCGGGGTGGTCGCGGTCTGGGATACGGTCGCGGTGCTCCTGGTGATCGTCACCGTCACGGTGAGGTCGGTGTTGGCCACTTGCACGGTGACCGTCTGCGGCGCGGTGGCCGGCGTCAGCATCGCGGCGGCGGTCGTCGGGCTGCCGGCCAGCAGCGCGGTCGCCGGTAGCATGTTGCCCAGGTTCATCGCCTGCTTAGTCGCGGTGGCGCTCGCGGTCAGCGCCGAGGTGCCGGCCGCCGTGCTCGAGACGTTCTGGAACTTGGTCGCGCCCGACAGCAGCCACAGGTGCAGCGACCCGTTGGCCGACTGCAGGAGGAGGAACTTGCGGGTGACCAGGGCCACGATGCCGCGCTGGATGTCGAGCGTCTTGCCCTGATGCGTGGTCTGGCTGTATCCCCGTGTCCAGGTGAGCCGGGCCAGCTCGGCGTAGCTGCTCTGCCTGGACCAGCTCCAGTCGCTCATGGCCGCGCTGAGCATGGTGCCCTCGTTGCTGAACAGCCCCGTGTAAGCGGCCGGCTTGGCCGCCGTCGCCGCAGGGTGGCTCGTGGCAGCGACCGCCGCCACGCCGATCGCGCCGCAGCCGGCCAGGACCGCGGCCGCGATGCCGGCCCGGGTCCTCCACCTCGGCTGACGGCTTTTCCGGTAACGCCGATCGCGGGCCATCATGGATGCCTCCTTCGGTGGACGCCGCGCCCGCTTCGCGCGTCCAGATCTGACTGGGCGGGCCTAGGGGGTTGTGGATAGCCGATGGACGGCCCGTTCGTGTCCATGGGTCAGAGAGTGCCCCGGCAAGC
>JASHYW010000286.1 GCA_030042885.1 Streptosporangiaceae bacterium
CCACGTGGCAGCTGAAGGCGACGCTCAGCGGCCCGGTCAGCGGATATCAGCGCACTGACATCCTGACGCTGACCAACACGAGCCGCCAGGCCTGCACCGTGCCCGCCTATCCGAGCCTGCAGCTGCTGACCAGCAACTACCGTCCGCTGCCGACCACTACCGTCAAGGTCTCCTACTGGACCCCGGTCGGGTCGCAGGGCACGGTGGTGCTGCTCCCAGGGCAGGCCGCGACGGCCACGATCAGTTTCACCGTCTACCGGCCGTGGTACGGCTGGAAGGACCCTGGGCCTCCCTTCTACGGAGGTAAGGCGGCCTACCTGGTGGTGACACTGCCCAGCTCGTACGTGCCCTGGATGGCCGGGAGGGGCCTCCTGCCCTGGTCCGGGCCGCAGCAGTTCACCCTGAACATTCCGGGCGGTCCGGTGAGGATTGTGCAGAACAAGCTGTACCAGACCGCGCTGATGGGGCGCCCGTACTTCCCGTGGTGACCCGGAGCCGGTAGCGATACCCGCCGTCCCCGCCGCGTAAGCGGCCGGGACGGCGACAATTTGCGTGAGGGCGAGCGCAGGCGCGCGGCCGGGGCGAGCGCGGGTAACGCGTCAGCGTCAGTGCCGGCCTAGGGCGAGCTGAGGCTCTATGGTGAGCCGAGGGTGCGCAGCCGGATGGTGACGGGCATGGCCCGGAGCTGGGCCAGCACGTCCTCGCTGTACTCGGGGACGATGTCGGTCAGCACGTAGCCGAACTCGTCCCTGGTCCGCAGCAGCTGGCCCTCGACGTTCACGCCGTGCTCGGCGAGCACCCGGTTGATCGAGGCCAGCACGCCGGGCACGTTCTGGTGCAGGTGCGCGAGGCGGTGGGTGCCGCTGGTCACCCCCAGCGCGATCTCCGGCAGGTTGACCGACAGCGAGGTCGCGCCGGAGGCCATGTAGTCGGCCAGCTTCCCCGCGACAAACTCGCCGATGTCCTGCTGGGCCTCCTCGGTCGAGCCGCCGATGTGCGGGGTGAGGATGACGTTCGGCAGATCACGCAGCTCCGAGACGAACTCGTCCCCCGCGGCCTTCGGCTCGTCGGGGAACACGTCGATGGCCGCGCCGGCGATGTGGCCGGAGGTGATGTGACGGCGCAGCGCGGCGTGGTCGACCACGAACCCGCGGGACAGATTGAGGAACAGCGAGCGGGGCCGCATCGCGGCGAATTCGGCCTCGCCGAAGAAGCCGCGGTTGCCGTCGCGGCCGTCCACGTGCAAGGTGACGGTCTCCACCGACTCCAGCAGCTCGGCCAGGGTCGAGCAGCGCCGCGCGTTGCCGATGGCCAGCTTGTCGGCGATGTCGTAGAAGTAGACGGACATGCCCAGGCTCTCGGCCAGCACGGACAGCTGGGTGCCGATGTTGCCGTAGCCGACGATACCGAGCTTGCGGCCGCGGACCTCGTGGCTGCCGGCGGCCGACTTGTCCCAGATGCCCGCGTGCATCTGGGTGTTCTTCTCGGGCAGCCGCCGGGCCATCGCGATGATCTCGGCCAGGGCCAGCTCGACCACGCTGCGCGTGTTGGAGAACGGCGCGTTGAACACCGCGACCCCGCGCCTGCTGGCCGCGGCCAGGTCGATCTGGTTGACCCCGATGCAGAACGCGCCGATCGCCACCAGGTGCGGCGCGGCGTCCAGGACGCGCCCGGTGACCAGGGTTCCCGACCTGATGCCGAGCAGGTGAACGTCGCGGAGGGCGTCGATGAGCTCGTCCTCGCCCAGCGCGCGCGGCAGCGCCTCGACCTCGTAGCCATCCTTGGCCAGCCGCGCCGACGCGTCGGGATGGATGTTCTCGACCAGCAGTGCCCGCATCGTCATAACGCGCCGCACACCCTTCGACGTCGAACCGAGTTACCGGCGTTTGCCCAGGTCCCGTAGGCGGGCAAGGATCAGCCCCGTAGCTTTTTCCTTTATACCTAACGTACGGTGGTGGCTGCCTCGGTCAGGTCTGGGGCTCCGCCTGGCCTTCCAGGTCACGGAGCTTGATGCGGACCTCGTCCGCGAGCGGGTGCGGCAGGGCGTCGAGGATCGCCGCGGCCTCTCCGAACACGGCCCGGGCGGCGTCGGGCCGGCCCTCGCGCAGCAGCACGTCGCCCAGCCCCGCCAGCGAGTTGCCCTCGCCGAACGGGGCGCCGATCTCGCGGTAGGCGTCGATGGCCTGCTCAAGGCAGGCCATCGCCTGAGCCAGGTCGCCCAGCTGCAGGTAGACGTAGCCGAGGCTGTCCAGGGTGTCGGCCGTGCCGCCGCGGTGGCCCGATTCCCTGTGCAGGCTCAGCGCCCGCTGGCAGTGGGTCAGCGCTTCGTCGTACTGGCCCACATGGGCGTAGAGCCAGCCCACGCCGTTCTCCAGGGTGGCCTGCGTCCACCAGTGGCCGGCGGCCTTGACCATGCGCAGCGCGTCCAGCGCGACTGCCAGCGCTTCGGTGTAGCGTTCCTGCTTCTCCAGCATCCCGGCCAGGCCGTTGAGCACCACCGCCTCGTTGGCCCGGTCGCTGAGTTCCCGGAACAGGTCCAGCGCCCGCCGGAAGTTCGGCTCGGCCGCGTCGTAGTCGCTTATCTGCGACTGCGCGTGCCCCAGCAGGTAGTGCGCGTGCCCCAGGGCGACCGGGTCGTCCAGGCGCCGCGCCGCCTCCAGCGCGGTCTGCTGGCTGGCCGCGTAGTTCCGCCACAGTCCGCGCCGGTGGAAGAACGGGCCGAGCGCCCAGGGGATCTGCCACGCGTAGCCGTCGAAGCCGTTGGCGCTGGCGTAGCCGATCAGCGCGTTCAGCACCTGGACCTCGGCGTCGAACCAGGCCATGGCCTGGTCCTTGTCGGTCATGTCGGCGGGCAGCACGCCCGGCTGCGGCGCGGCCAGCCGCGGCGGCGACCGGAACGGGCTGAACCGCTGCGAGGCCGCCGCCGCCGTGTGCAGGTAGTGGTCGAGTACCCGGTGCATGGCCGCATCGCGTTCCGCGGCGGGGTCGTGCCGCTCGGCCTGGTCGGCCGCGTAGACGCGAAGCAGGTCATGGAAGGTGAACCGGCCGGGCAGGCGCTCGGCGGCCATGTGCGTCCTGGTCAGCTCGCGCAGCGCGGCGCCCGCCTCGGCCCGGGGGATCCCGGCCAGGCTGGCCGCCGCCGGCAGCGAGATGTCCGGGCCCGGGTGCAGGCCGAGCAGCCGGAACATCCGCGCGGCCGCCGGGCTGAGCTGGTCGTAGGACCAGGAGAGCACGGCCCGGACATCGGTGGCCGCGTCGCCCTCCTCGAGCGCGTCCAGCCTGCTCCGGGCGTCGCGCAATTCGGCCGCCAGCTCCGCCAGCGGGCGCTTGGCCCGGCCCGCGGCGCGCCCGACCGCGATGGACAGGGCCAGCGGCAGGCAGGCGCACGCGCCGATGATCTCGTCCGCGGCCTCGGGCTCGGCTTCGACGCGCTCCCGGCCGAGCCTGCGGGCCAGCATCTCGTGGGCTTCGGCGTCGCTGAGCACGTCGAGCGTGACCAGCGCGGCGCCCTCGGCGGCCACCAGCCCGGCCATCTGGTTGCGGCTGGTCACCACGACCAGGCAGCCCGGCGAGCCGGGCAGCAGCGGGCGCACCTGGGCCGCGTTGCTCGCGTTGTCGAGCACGATCAGCATCCGCTTTCCGTCCACCAGGCTGCGGTACAGGGCAGCCCGTTCCTCGGTGCTGGCCACGATCCGGTGCGGCGGCACGCCGAAGGCGTCGAGGAAGAACCGCAGCGCCTCGCCCGGCTCCACCGGCGGCGTGCCGGGATCGCGGCCGCGCAGGTTGACGTACAGCTGGCCGTCGGGGAAGCGCTTGGCGACCTGGCGGCCGAAGTGAATGGCCAGCGCGGTCTTGCCCACCCCGGCCGTGCCCGAGACGATCACGACCGGCACCGGCTCGTCCGTGGCGGCCGGCCTGGCGGGCGGCAGCATCGCGTGCAGCGTGGCCAGCTCGTCCTGGCGCCCGGAGAAGCCCTGCGCGTCCAGCGGCAGCTGCGCGGGCACCGGGAAGCCGCGGCTCACTGGGGCGCCATGGCTGCCGCCGGCCCAGGACAGCGCGCCGCCGGGC
>JASHYW010000287.1 GCA_030042885.1 Streptosporangiaceae bacterium
TTGTCACCGCCGAGCCTGTCGACCGGACTGTCGCCGACAATGCCGCAAGGGCCGCGCTCGCCGCCGCGCGCGCCGGAGCGCTCCGGGCAGGATCTCCGCCCGGGGCGTAAGCCGCGGGCCACCCGGGAAACAAGCAAACACCCGGAACAGCCGAACCGCTTGACACAGGCCCACAAACCCTTAACTCCCCGGCATTGGGTCTAGCCGAAGGTGAAGCAGTATGCCTGTGCGCCGGGGCCGGGGAAGGTGATCTCGAAGGTGCGTTCGGTGATGGGGCCGCGCTGGCGGATGAGCTGGTACACCCGCTGGTGGGAGAGGGTGCCGTTGCCGTCGGCGTCGGTGTCGGATCCGTGCGCCTCGACGGGTGGCTGTCCGTCGATACCGACGCGGAACCGCAGGGACGTTCCTGGTGCTGCCGGCCCCATGACGAGGTTGAGGTCGCGGGCGTGGAAGCGGCAGGCGATCCGCCCGCCCGCCGCGTTCAGCGTGGTCGCCTCTTCCTCCGTGGTCCAGTCTCCCGACAGGGCCCACTGGTTGAGCCCCAGCCGCGCCGGGACGGTATAGGCGTGCGGCTTGCCCGGCACCGGGCCGCCGGGGGACGCGAAGCCCTCGGTGCGCTCATAGCCGGTGTAGCTTTCCGGTGATCTCAAGCTGGCCCAGTCGGCCGGGACTTCCAGGCCGCTGGGGTCGACCGAGACCGTGTCCGTACCCGCGGCGGTGGATCCGGCCTCGGCCAGCAGCTGCTGGATCACCATCTCCGACTGGCCGTATTCGCCCTCGCCGAAGTGGTGATGCCGGATATGCCCCTGCGCGTCGGCGAAGTAAAGCGCGGGCCAGTAGTGGTTGCCGAAGGCCAGCCATACGCCATAGTTGTTATCGGTCGCGACCGGGTAGGTGATCCTCATCTCCTGCACGGCCCGGCGGACGTTATCGGCGTTGTGCTCGAACGAGAACTCCGGTGTGTGGACGCCGACCACCACCAGCCCGTGGCCGGAGTATTTCCCGGCCCAGGCGCGGACATAGGGAAGCTGGCGTAGCCAGTTGATGCAGGTATAGGTCCAGAAGTCGACCAGAACGACCTTCCCGCGCAGGTCGGCCGGCGTTAGTGGCGGCGAGTTGAGCCACCCGGTCGCGCCGTCGAACGACGCCAGCTCGCCCTCATCGGGCAGCCGGGCCGCGGCCAGGTGCAGCCCGGCGGGCGTGCGCCAGAATGCTGTCATGACATTGCCCTCCCTGTAGCTCGATGTCCCGGCCCGGGGCCCCGGCAGCCGCATGCTCCATACGATCACAGAACGCCCTGTCATGCGTTCAGGCGGTTCGCGGTCGGCAGTTGGATTCACTATCTGTGACTCTGCTGGGTACCCGTGCATGGACCGGGTTGCGGTGGCGGCCGGCTGGCTCGGTCTCGCTAGGCGACGGGAGTGGTGGCTTGCCCGTGCCTGCCTGGCGTCATCTGGCGCCGGGCCCGCGGCGGCTGTGCCGACGGCGTGGTCAGCGCAGCACCTTGCCGGCGAGGGTGAGCAGGTTGCGCCAGCGCTCCCCGTTTGCCATTCCACAGCTCCGTGCGCCCGGCTACGCGGCGGATGGTCCGCCAGATCAGCCGGCGCATCACGGTGGGCCGGGGCGGGTCCAGCCATATCACCGTGTCCGCGCGTTCCCAGATCGAAGGCAGCGCGTCCTGTAGATCATGGAACAAGATGACGAGCCAGATCGGGATTGAGGCGACGTCCGCTGTCTTGCGCCAAGCGGAATCGTGTTTGCCGTACCTGGTGGCTGAGGCGCGGTGCTGGCGGAGCTGGCAGAACGTGCGCTCGGCGATGTTGCGCTAGGGCGAGCTCACCGATACCCGGCCCTGGCCCGCCCAGGCCACGGCCCGCCGCGCGGTCGTGGAGTGCATCGCCTGGTACAGCGGCACCCTGGGTTACCGCAGTCCTGCCGGATTCGGAAACGACCGCTATGACACGATCATGAATGTGGCCCTGACCGAGTTATCAGTCCGGCAAAGCGGGGCAAACCCCCTGCGAGGCAGGCAGATCTCTTCAGGGAGGCCGCGGTGGTCGCCAGGCCCCTTCTCATCGCTTGTGCTGGCGGCCTGCTGATTGCCGGTGCCGCGCTCGCGCTGGCAAGTACGGCGCGGTCAAGCGCGGCGCGGTCAAGCGCGGCGACACCGCCGTGCCGGGCCCGGGGAGTCCCGCCGCCCGCGGAGCGCATGGCAGCAACGACAGCGACGTACAACGCGATCGAGGCGAAGATCGCCGCCGGCGAATCTCTGCGACTGCGCTTCCCGGATCCAACGGCGCAGGAAGACATCATCGACTACGGTGTCAACGACTTGTGGAACAGGGGAATCGACGGCGCGTGCGTGACCGTTGCCTACGTGGTCACTAACCCCGACCCAGGCCTGGCGGCGTCGATGGCCGCTTACGACACGGCGATGGACCTGCCGCCGGCGAACATCACCGAGATGGCCCTGCCAGCGCCGGGCAACCCCTCGTTCGTCTGCCGGATCGAGTGCAGCACTGGCGAAGACCGGCTCGACGCGGAGGCGATCCACTCGATGGCGCCCTATGCGAACATCCTCTTCGTTCACCCGCCGGTGCCGGAAACCGTCGGCATGCAGGGCTGGCCGCAGGTAGCCCAGGCCATCGAGATGATCGCGGACCAGCACCTGGCCGGCATCATCACGGTGAGCCTTGGCGACGGCGAGAGGAATTTCATCAACGACCCGACCAACCCGGCCGCCAGCCAGCAGGCGGCTATCCACTCGCTGGATCCGGCGTTCCTCGACGCCGCCGCGCACAACATCCCGGTGATGTTCGCGTCCGGTGACTGCGGCCCGACCGATGCTCCGGTCCTCCACGACACCGGCCAGTGCACCCCGCCGGTCGGCGTCACCGCGGGTCACCCGGTCGACAGCCCATGGGTCACGGCGGTCGGCGGCACGATCCCCAACGCTGGCCTGGCGACTCCGGGCGGGCGTACCGCACCCGACGCGCTGTGGACCGCCCCGGACAGCCACTCCGACGCGGAAAGCGCTGGCGTATCCACCATCTACCCGAAGCCGTCATGGCAGCAGGGCATCCCAGCACTGAACCGCGTTACCGGGCGCGCCTTTCCCGACATCTCGATGGATGCCAGCAACGGGACCTCGCAGGCATCGCCCACCTTCGCGGGCATCCTCGCGCTGGCCACGCAGCTACGCGGTGCCGATCTGGGCACGGTGAACCCGGCTCTGGCGGCGATCGGACCGCGCGGCACGGCGGCCGGCATCATCGACGTCCCGGCCGGATACACCGACAGCGCGTACGGCGTCACCGGCTTCTCAACCGCGGCCGGCTACGACATCGCGTCGGGCTGGGGCACCATCTACGCGCCTGCTTTCGTGCCCGCCCTGGTTGCGCAGATCGGCCGCCAGCACGGACCGGACCAGCCGAGCCGACAGGCACAAGATGAGCTGAACCGGCTGCGGGCCAACATCAGCGCATCTGCCTACCGGGCGGCTAGCGGTCAGGCCGTCACGGTCACCGGGAAGGGTTTCATCCCAGGCAGATCCCCGAACGGCACCACCATCGAAGACGGCTTCGGCGTGTACCCGCCGCTTGCAGGGCAGTACGGGGTGAGGAGCGGCCCTTACGCCGACCCGGCCTCG
>JASHYW010000038.1 GCA_030042885.1 Streptosporangiaceae bacterium
TCGGCCGTCGTCTCGACCAGCGCGAGCACGTAGTCACGGTGCCGCAGCGACAGCGCGTCCTGCTCGCCCGCGGCGGCCAGCCGCTCGAGGGCGTACTCCCTGATCGTGTCCAGCAGCCGGTACCTGGCGTCGCCGGCCGCCTCGCCGTCCAGCACGACCAGCGACTTGTCGATCAGCGAGATGAGCAGGTCGAGCACCGCGTCGGCCGGGATGGCCTCATCCGAGCAGACCTGCTCGGCCATGTCCAGGTTCCATCCGGAGAACACGGCCAGCCGGCGCAGCAGCATCTGCTCGGCCTCGTCGAGCAGCTCGTAACTCCAGTCCACCGTGGCCCGCAGCGTCTGCTGCCGGGGCGGCGCGGTCCGATCCCCCGAGTCGAGCAGCTGGAACCGGTCGCGCAGCCGGTCGGCGATCTGCTCGACCGACAGCGCGCGCACCCGGGCGGCGGACAGCTCGATGCCCAACGGGATGCCGTCGAGCGTCCGGCACAGCCTGGCTACCGAGGGCGTGTTCTCCCCGGTCAGGGTGAAGCCGGGGCGTGCCCCGGCCGCGCGGGCCGCAAAGAGCCTGATGGCCTCGTGGTCCGCCAGTTCGTCGCCGACGGCGTCGTCGGGAGGCAGTTCCAGCGGCTGCACCCGCCAGATCGTCTCGCCGCGAACCCGCAGCGGCTCGCGGCTGGTCGCGATGATCCGCAGCCACGGGCACCGGGCCAGCAACAGCTGTACCAGCGTGGCGCAGTCGCTGACCTGGTGCTCGCAGGTATCCAGGACAAGCAGCATGTGCCGGGAGCGCAGCGCCTCGGCCAATGTCTGGGCCAGCGGCACGCCTGGTTCCTCGCGCACCCCGATCGTGGCGGCGACACGGTTCGCGATCTGACCGTGCCCGTCGGCCAGGTCGACCAGCCACGCCTCGTCGAGGTCGATATCGGCCCCGGCTCCAGCGTCGTTCGCGTCCGGAGTGCCGGACCCGTTTCCGGTGACCGCCCCGGACCCGTTTCCGGTGACGGCCTCGTTTCCGGTGACGGCCCCGTTCGCGCTCGCGGCGCTGGACCCGTTAGCGGAGCCCCCCTGCTCAGGAGTGCTCGCCAAGCCGCTGATCACATTGCGCGCGAGCCGGACCGCCAGCCGCGTCTTACCGATGCCCCCGGGGCCGCTCAAGGTCAGCACGCGCACCTCGCCGAGCAGCCTGGCCAGCTCTGCGAGATCACGTTCGCGGCCAATGAAGCTGTTCGGCTCCGCGGGCAAGTTGCCCGCGAGGAGAGCGGTGGCGGACTGCATGGGTCCTCTGGAGTTCGCACGCGTGACATGAGTGATACGCCGTGATCTCCTACCGTACCTTGTTCGCCCGCAGCGTACTGCTCAGTAGTCGGCGGCGATGATGACCGGAACGGCCTCGGTGTACCTGACCCGGCCGTAGTACATGACCTTCACCAGTGCCCACCAGCCTGTTCCCGGACGCGCGGTGGCCGGCGCGGTGAGGCCGAAGCGCAGCACCGTCGGCGTGTCCGGCGCGACGCTGAAGCCCTGCGCCGGCGGCGAGAGCATCTGCCAGGTGCCGAACGGCGACACCACCTGCGCCTCTCCGCGCAGCTCCGATGCCGCCCCGCTGGTCACGCTGACCAGCAGCTCGCCCCGTCCGCCCGGGGCGACCCGCAGCTCAGGGGTCAGCACGGCCAGCTGCATCTCGGCCGCGGCAGCGCCGACGTCGGCCAGCATCAGCTCGAGGGCCTCCTCCGGAGGCAGCGCCGGGTCGGGCCAGCGCCGCTCGCCGACCGCGACCAAGGCCGCATCCTCGATGAGCAGGTCCTGCCGGATCCGCGCGGCCACGAAGTAACGCCCCGTCCGGGTCCCCGGTGCCGTCCGCACCACCAGATCCCAGGCCGCGTACCCGCCCGGCGTCAGCTCGTAACGCAGATCCCGGTCCGGGGTGACGGTCAGGCCGCTGGGCCTGACGAGCTCCACCTCGCCGGACGCGGCCTCCGCCCCGCAGCCCACCGTCAGCCGCAGCTCGGCCGTATCGCCCGGATCACGCAGCGCGACCCGGGTGGGGGAGAAGTGCACCGTGACCGGAAGGTTCCCGGCCGGCGCCGGGCCCTTGCCGTGCAGCCAGTAGCGCGCGTACACCGGCTGCAGCAGCTCGGCGGGTTCCTGTCCGCCGCGCCGGGGCGGCCGGCGGCTGGTCTGCGCGACCAGGGTCACCGTACTGAAAGCCGACATATCGACAAGAATGCTGCCGTCTTCGACCGGCAATCCGGTGCCGTCCGACTCCTCGAGGAGGTCGGTGAGCCACGCCGCCGAGACGTGGCCCCCGAGAGCCCCGGGGCCGGCCAGCGTGACCCGGGCGGTCGACGCGACCCCCATGGTTTCCCGCAGCCGGATGGTGACCTCTGCCTCCACGTCCGCGCCGGTCACCGGTTTCCGCCCCGAGGCGAGCGGGTTTCCCCGCGGCTTGACCGTGCTCACGATGACGTTTCCCGGCTCCACCGCCAGCAGGCTGCCCCAACTCGCTGCGGTCCCTGACGCGGCGGCCTCGCCCGGCCCGGCCACCACCGT
Source organism: Streptosporangiaceae bacterium (assembly GCA_030042885.1). The sequence goes on from JASHYW010000038.1 coordinate 2,553, forward strand.
GATCAGGTCGTGGTTGTAATCCTCGGCGTTGGCGCTGAAGCCCGAGGTCCGCCAGTCGCCCGGACCGGAGGCGAGCGCGTACTCGAACGTGTGGCTCCAGTGCTGCCAGGCGAAACTGCTGCCATCCGGCGCCGTGCGGCGGTCGCCGTCGATCCAGATCCCGGACGGCCACGCGCTGCACGACCGCATCAGCGACATGTGCAGCGTCCCGTCTGAGGTGACCACGCCGCCGGGCGTGCCCCGATTCAGCAGCGCCACCGACCTGTCCGCCAGCGGCACCGACCGGTCGGCCCGGGGACCGTCGCTGCCCAGGGCACTCGCGTCCACCAGCGCATCCGCCAGGTCCTCGGCCAGCGCCGCGACCGCGCCGGCGAGCCGGACCCGGGCGGTCGTGGCCCGGCCGCTGGTCTCCCGGAGGCGG
>JASHYW010000288.1 GCA_030042885.1 Streptosporangiaceae bacterium
CACGGTGTCGAGATCGCCGAAGGCGGCCCGGAACGTCTCCGCGATCGGCGGCGGTATCGGCCTGGAGGGCGACTCCGCCCAGCCGGCCACCTGATGCCGCCAGTGCGCGGCCGTCTCCTGCGCGCTGGCCAGCATGCCCTCCGTGAGGTCGGCCTGCTCATAGTAAGGCAGGGACATCAGCGCGAGCCGGATCGCGAGCGGGTCATAGCCGGGCTCGGCCAGGACGTCTGCGCCAACTGCCCCGTCGTGATCGGCCGTCCCGCGCAGGTGTGCTGAACCTACGCGAGCCACCAGCGCGTTCTGGCTACCGTCCAGATCGGCGTCATGGCTGACCAGGTGGACATCGATCGGGCCGTCCTGCACCGTCCGGACCTCCCGCACATTGGCACGCGCAGCGGGCGGGTGGATACCAAGCGCACCGGCCGCGCGCTCATAGGCTGCCACCTGCGCGGGATCCTGGCCGGCGAACACCAGCAGGGTGAGTACCTGCAGGTTACGCAACTCGGCGGCCCGGAGGAGCAGGTCGGCGACCAGCAGCACGCGCAGCCAGCTGATGTCCGTTCCCGCAGCGGTTTCCGGCAGGTACGCGCATACCCGTAGCAGGCCCGATTGGGCCGGCCTGATCTCGGCGTATGAGCCGGCGCGGTCATCCAGCAGGCGAAGCACATCCACCAGGCTAATGCGCTGAGGGGCATGGACGCCGGCCGCTGCTTGTCTCGCATGCTAGCGGCTTTACGGTCAGGCCAGCGCGATGGCCACGGCGATGACCGGGATCAGGACGATGAGCATGTAGAGCAGGTAGGCGTCCAGGCGGCCGGACTGGAGGCGCTTGTCCGCCGTCACGATCGTCATGAACGAGCCGAGCACGGGCCGGTACAGGTAGGTCTCGGCCACCTCCATGACGTCGGAGGCATACCGCAGGTGCGCGGCCGCCTCTCCCCAGCCGGGAGAACGGCAACCTCTGACGCCCGGCCCGAGGTGTCGCGGGTGCGCGCTCAGCGAGGTTCCTCACGGTGGACGGCGGCGAGCAGCGCGGCGTAAGCGCGGACCAGCGCGGCACGCTCCAGCGGGAGCAGCGGGCTGTCGGGCATGCAGCCCTCCCTGACCCACTGATCGGACAGATCCATCGCCTGCACCCGGTGCACGGCGGCCGGCCTGACCGCATTCTCGGTCTCGCCGAAGAGATAGCAGTACAGGCGGGTCACCGACTCGACCAGCTCGTCGCCGGTGTCCGCGGGATCGGGCGAGTACTGACGCTCCCGGTGCGCCCGCCACCAGTCGACCTCAAGGGCGGCGGCCCGTGCCGGGTCCGCGGGTTCGCCGTAACGGAGTCTGACCAGCGCGTAAAGCTCGCGCATGCACGCCTGGGCGCCGTCGGGGTCGTTGTCGGGGAACGGTGCCCACAACTGGATGGCGCGCAGCATCAGCCAGGCGCCCTGCAGGGCCCGCGCCCAGTCCGTGCCGAAGCCCAGCTGGAGCAGCCTGACCAAAGCCGCCAGCACGTGGGTCCAGCGGCGCAGGTAGTAGCCCACCCACATCCGGTATTCCAGGTCGGCGATGCGGAAGGGATCAAACGACCGGGGCCCGCTCGGCGACCCCATGCTTACCCACCAAGCGCCCACAGGCCTTCCACTTCCTCTCCACTACTCAAGGGCTGTCCCCGGGATGCATAAGCAGCTAGTTCGGCGCGGAGCCCGTGCAGGCACGACTTCACGCTGCCGAGCGGGATGCCGGTCAGGGCGGAGATCTCGGAGGCAGCAAGCGCCTTCGCGAATGTCTCCTGCACGAGGTCCTCGGCGTCTGGAGTATTGCAGGTTATCCGGAGCGCCGCCGGATACAAGCTCGTGGCGTAAGCCCGGAGCGCATCTTCGGCCCGCACCCCGTCCGCGGTTACCGCCATGGCCGGCTCTGGATTGTGACGCTCAGGATTCCTCCCACTCCTTCGGAGCCTGCCGTGCGGGCTCGCCGGTCATCTAGAACGGCGTCGGGATGTACCGCAGCGGCAGGTCGGGTCCGGTGTAGCCGCCGGGCCGCTGTCGTCTGGGCAAGGTGATGTCCCGGTGGACAAGCGGCTTGTAGGGGACCTGGCTGAGCAGGTGGTGGATGATGTTCAGCCGGGCGCGCTTCTTGTCGTCGGCATCGGCGATGTACCAGGGAGCCCACGTGGTGTCGGTGGCGGCGAACATGGCGTCCCGGGCCCGGGAGTAGTCATACCAGCGGCTGTAGGACTTCAGGTCCATGTCCGACAGCTTCCAGATCTTCCGCGGGTCATGGATCCGGCTCTCCAGCCGCCGGGTCTGCTCCTCAGGGCTGACCTCCAGCCAGTACTTCAGCAGCACGATCCCCGAGTCGGTCATGGCCTTCTCCCAGGCCGGCACCAAGGCCAGGAACCGCTCGGTCTCGTCCGGCTTGCAGAACCCCATCACCGGCTCCACGCCGGCCCGGTTGTACCAGCTGCGGTCGAAGATCACCACCTCGCCGGCCGCCGGGAAGTGCGCGACGTACCGCTGCACGTACATCTGCGACCTCTCCCGCTCGGTCGGGGCGGGCAGAGCCACCACCCGGAACACCCGCGGGCTGACCCGCTCGGTGATCCGCTTGATCGTGCCGCCCTTGCCGGCGGTGTCCCGGCCCTCGAACACGATGCAGATCTTGGCCCCGGACTG
>JASHYW010000039.1 GCA_030042885.1 Streptosporangiaceae bacterium
AGCGCGTGCAGGGTGCAGTGCGTGGTCCGGTGCAGGGCGAGTACCGGGCCAGCTAGTCCAGTTTCGGATATCACGGAAATGGATTATACGATATCGGAATATCAGCGCATCCCGCGCCGAGCACATCCGCACCGAGTTCAGCACCTACCGGTGGCTGCTCGAGCCCATGCTGGCCACGGCCGGATTCGAGATCGTGACCACGGACTTCGGCGGCAGGCTGTACGGCGCCTGCACGTGCCTCAAGACGGCCGTCTTACGTCCGGCCGCGCCGCGGTGAACGGGCACCACCACGCCCGGGCGGCCCGCAGCGCCCGGGCCCGCAGCACCAGGGCCGGCTCACCCATCGAGAGCAGCCGAGGTCAGCCGCGTGTACAGCTCCAGGTAGCGCTCCCGTGTCGCGGCCACGATGTCGGGCGGGACCTGCGGGCCGGGCGGCTGGCGGTCCCAGTCCAGGCCGGAAGACCAGTCGCGTAGGAACTGCTTGTCCAGCGACCGCTGCGGTCGGCCGGGCTGCCACTCCGAGGCCAGCCAGAAACGGGACGAATCGGGGGTCAGCACTTCATCGGCGAGCATCAGCGTGTCGTCGGCCAGCAGCCCGAACTCGAGCTTGGTGTCGGCGATGATGATGCCGCGCGACGCGGCCAGTTCCGCTCCGCGCCGGTACACCTCCAGCGTGACCCGCTCGAGGTCGGCCGCCGCCGAGGCGCCGACCAGCGCGGCCACCTCGGCCGCCGTCATCGGCTGATCGTGTCCTGCCGAGGCCTTCGTGGTGGGCGTGAACACCGGTTCCGGCAGTCGGGAACCCTCGCCCAGACCGGGCGGCAGCCGCACACCCGAGATCGTACCGGTTTCGTTATAGGAGGCCAGCCCGAGCCCGGCCAGGTACCCGCGCGCGATGCACTCCACCGGCAGCATCCGCAGCCTGCGGCACCTGATCGCCCGGCCCGCCCACTGGGCGGGCACGTCGGTGCCCGAGATCACGTGGTTGGCGATCACGTCCGTGAGCTGCTCAAACCACCACAGCGACAACTGGGTCAGCACCCGCCCCTTGTCCGGTATCGGCGTGGGCAGTACCACGTCGTAGACGCTGACCCGGTCCGAGGCGACCATGATGAGGTCATCGCCGTCGGCGTACAGATCCCGGACCTTGCCCGAATACAGCAGTTCCACCCACGCTCCTCCGACCCGTAGAACACCCGCGGCCACCCGCGCGGCCCGCCTGACCGGCGAGCCCCGGGAGGCGCGGGGCCAGCGTACTAGGGCCCAGCCGGCGTACGATCGGGGCCATGACGGACCTTGAGGTGCAGTACCTCCAGGTGCAGACGACGACCGATTCGCGTGCGGAGGCGATGGAGCTCTCTCGCGCTGCGGTCGAGGCCAGGCTGGCCGCCTGCGCCCAGGTGACCGGCCCTGTGGCGTCTGTGTACTGGTGGGACGAAGGTCTGGAACGGGCCGAGGAGTGGCTCGTGCTCTTCAAGCTTCCTGCCGACCGCTACGACGAGCTAGCCGCCTTTCTGGCCGAACGGCACAGCTACGACGAGCCCGAGATCGTCGCGTTGCCCATCGTGGCCGGTTCGGCCGCGTACCTGAACTGGATGCAGGAGGAAACCCGTCCCGCAGAGGGAGCTTCAGGATGACCAGGCTGATCGGACCCCGCGGGCTCAGCGTCCTGATCTTCTTCGCGGTCGTCGCCCTGGCCCTGGCCCTGGTCGGCTGGTTCACGCGCAATGGCGCGGTGGTGCCACCGCTGCCGAATTTCTCATCCCAGACAGCGGTCCACCTGGTCGTCGGGAGGATCACCAGATGAGCATGCGCTGGGCCACCGGCGGCCCGAGATCGAAGGTCAGGGCACCTGCCCGGGACCCCGGTCCGTTCGTCGACGAGCCCGTCCCAGACCACCCCCCTGACCCGCAGGCCGCCCAGGAAGGCCGCGGCCAAGACCGGAGCCCGCTGGCCGCCCTGGCCGGACACGTCGGCTCGATCACCGCGGAATGGGCGCCGACGGCCGGGCGCATCCTGCTCGGCGCGGTGTTCTTCTGGTTCGGGTACCACGAGCTGGTGCAGCCCGGCGGCTGGACCCAGTACGTGCCGGTGGTCAACGAGTCATCGTCGCTGGCCGTGATCCTGGTGCTGGCGCACGGCTGGGTGCTGTTCGTCACGGCCGCCGCTCTGGTGGCGGGCATCGCGCCGCGCGCTGCGGCGGCGGTCGCCAGCGTGCTGCTGCTGGAGATCGTGATCTCGCTGGCCGTCGCCGGGCTGGATGCCACAGCCGTGCGCGACATCGGCGTGCTCGGCCTGGCGGTATGCCTGACCGGATGCAAGAACCAGCGCCTGGTGCTGCGCACCTAGGCTGACGGCAGCCATCCGGGCCATGAGGGCAGTTGTCTGCGACAGGTACGGGCCCTCGGACGTCCTGCGGATCACCGAGGTCCCGCGGCCGGTCCCCGGACCGGACGAGGTCCTGATCAGGATCTTGGCCCTGATGGGCCTGCGCCGGGCGGACATCCGCAAGGGCCGGAGCATCGGCAACGTGGTCCTGACCGTCAGCTAACGCGGGGCGGCAGGTTCCAGGACAGGATGACCGGGTCGCCGTGCTCGTGGCCGAGCGTGCTGAGCGTCCCGGTGTCCAGCCGGAACAGCCTCCCGCCGGACGGTTCGAGCCGCAGGTAGCGGGCGGTGAGGACCCGCAGCACGTGGCCGTGCGCGACCAGTGCGACGTCGCCGTCGGCCATTAGCGGGCGGACCCGGCGCAGCACCCGGTCGACCCGTTCGCCTACCTGCTCCACGGTCTCCCCGGGATGCGCGGCGTCGCCGGGGACCACGCCGTCCCGCCACAACGACCAGCTGGGGCGCTGGTGCTGGATCTCCCGCGTGGTCAGCCCCTCGTAACCGCCGTAGTCCCACTCCCACAGGTCCGGGTCGGGCTTGGCGTCGGCCAGCCCCGCCAGCTCGGCGGTCCGGGTCGCACGCTGGGCGGGACTGGCGAACGCGGCCACGATGTCGCGCCGGGCCAGCAGCGGGGCCAGCGCCGCGGCAGCGGCCTCGCCGTGCGGGGTGAGCGGGATATCCGTCCGTCCCGTGTGCTGTCCGGCCAGGCTCCATTCAGTCTCGCCGTGCCGCAGCAGGATCAGATCTCCCATGGCTCGATAACATATCGGCAATGGAAATCCCCGATGTCACGGGCCCGCTGGCCGGTATCCGGGTACTGGACCTGACCAGGGCGCTGTCCGGGCCGTTCGCCACGATGATCCTCGGCGACCTCGGCGCCGACGTGATCAAGGTCGAGGACGTCTGGTTCGGCGACGACACCCGCCGCTGGGGACCGCCGTTCCAGGGTGACGACGCCGCCTACTTCCTGTCCATCAACCGGAACAAGCGCGGGCTGTCCGTCAACCTGAAAACCCCGGAAGGCCGGCAGATCGTGCAGCAGCTGGCCGCCGGATCTGACATCTTCACGGAGAACTTCCGGCCCGGCACCGCCGCCCGCCTCGGCCTCGGCTACTCCGAGCTCTCCCGCGAGAACCCCCGGCTCATCTACGCCTCGATCAGCGGCTACGGGCAGACCGGGCCGGATGCCGGGCTGCCGGGTTACGACGCGGTCGCGCAGGCCGTGTCGGGGATGATGAGCGTCACCGGCGAGCCGGGCGGCGAGCCGGTCCGCTCCGGCACGTCGCTGGCCGACGTCGGCGCGGGCATGTGGGCGCTGATCGGCATCCTGGCCGCGCTGCACGCGCGGGAGGCCAGCGGCCGGGGCCAGCAGATCGACATCTCGCTGCTGGACGGTCAGATCGCCTGGCTCACCTACGTGGCGGGGAAATACTTCGCGACCGGCGTGACCCCGGGCCGCTACGGCAGCGCCCACGAGAGCCTGGCCCCGTACCAGGTGTTCCCCACCGCCGATGACCCGCTGATGGTGGCGGTCGGCAGTGACGGGCTCTGGCGCCGGTTCACCGCGGCGACCGGGCTCGACGAGCTGACCGATGACCCCCGCTACGCGACCAACCCGGACCGGGTGCGTAACCGCGACACGCTCATCCCTCGCATCACCACGGCGCTGGCCGCCCGGGGATGCGCGGAGTGGGCGGCCCTGCTCAACGCGGCGGGCGTGCCGGCCGGCCCGGTCAACACGGTGCCGGCCGCGCTCGAGCAGCCGCAGGTGGCCGCGCGCGAGATGGTGGTCGAGGTCACCCACCCCGTGGCGGGCACGATCAAGACCCTGGGCTCCCCGCTCAAGCTGTCCGTGCAGCCGGCCAGCATCCGCCGCCCGCCCCCCACGCTGGGCCAGCACACCGACGAGATCCTCGCCGCGGCCGGGTACTCCGCCGCGCGCATGGCCGAACTGCGCGAGGCAGGGGTGATCCGGTTACAGCAATCGGCGCAGCGCCAGCAGGTCGCGGATGCTGGCCTGGATCTTGACCCGGCCCGCCATCCACATACGCGCGATGTTGGCGGGTGTCGCCGCGAGCGCCACCACATCGTCGCTGCTCCCGGCCAGCCTGATGTCAGCTGGCGGCTCGTCCGGCCCGACCTCCTTGACCGGTTCCGCGCCATGCTCGGTGATCCTGGTCATGAACGTCACGCCGAGGTCGGTCACATAGCAGCTGAACGAGCGGTTGCTGAAGAAGCTCGACCGGTCCTGCGGGTTCATCTCGCCCAGTCGGCCGGTGAGGGCCTGCAGCGCCTCGCGGCACTCCTCGGCTGAAGCCATGCGCGCCTCGCTCTTGTCAGCATCGGACGGTAGCGTTCAGCCGGAGGGTAGCGCACATGGACGACAAACGCCCAGACCAGGGTGCAACCGATAAAGATCAAGACCTTGACCCTGAACGGTCCGTGGCTGATGCCCCGCCAACCGGCGACGCACGGGTGGACGAGGTGGTCGCGGGGCTGAACCGGCTCAAGGGCAGGCCCGCGGACGAGCAGGTCGCCGTCCTGGAAGAGGTGCACGGCCGGCTCAGGGACATCCTGGGCGAACTGGACGAGGCGCCGGAACCCCCGCAAGCCGCCACGGGGTCTACGGGTCAGGGGCAGTCTTGACCAGACCGCGCGCGAGGCTCGACGCCGAGCTGGTCAGGCGGGGCCTGGCCAGGTCGCGGGAGCAGGCGGGCGAACTGGTCGCCGCCGGGCGGGTGGCGGTAGCCGGTCAGCGGGCCTCCAAGCCGGCCGCCCAGGTGGCCAGGGACGCGCCGATCACGGTGACGGACACCGGGGATCCCGGTTACGTATCGCGCGGCGGGCACAAGCTGGCCGGCGCGCTACAGGCCTTCAGCGGACTGGTCGTCGCGGGGCGGCACTGCCTGGACGCGGGGGCATCCACCGGGGGATTCACCGACGTGCTGCTGCGCGCGGGCGCCGCGCACGTGGTGGCCGCTGACGTGGGTTACGGCCAGCTGGCCTGGTCGCTGCGGACCGACCCGCGGGTCACGGTGATGGACCGGGTCAACGTGCGGACGATCGGCCACGTGGTCCCGGTGCCCGATCTCGTGGTGGCGGATTTGTCGTTTATCTCCCTCACCTTGGTGCTGCCGGCCCTGGTGGCCTGCGCCACGCCGGACGCGGACTTCGTGTTGCTGGTCAAGCCCCAGTTCGAGGTGGGGAAGGGCCGGGTCGGTGCAGGCGGCGTGGTTCGTGACACCACGGACCGTTCGGCCGCAGTAGAGAAGGTGAGCGGGGCGGCGGCAAAGCTGGGCCTCGGCGTCCAGGGGATTACGGCCAGTCCGCTGCCGGGGCCCGCGGGGAACGTGGAATATTTCGTGTGGCTGCGCTGCGGCGCGCCGCCACTTGACGCCGAAGAGCTACGGCGGGCGATCCAGGAGGGACCTGGCTAGTGGGACAGCGGACGGTGCTCGTCACGGCGCACACGGGAAAACAGACCGCGCTGCGCAGTGCCCGGCTGGTGGCGGAGCGGCTGACCGCGGCCGGCATCGCCGTCCGGACCCTGGCCACCGAGTTCAGCTCGCCGGGCGCCGAAGCGGTGCCGGTCAGCGCCGAGGCAGCCGAAGGCGCCGAACTGGTCATCGTCCTAGGCGGTGATGGCGCCCTGCTGCGGGCCGCCGAGCTGTCCCGCCCGGCCGGGGTGCCGCTGATCGGCGTGAACCACGGTCACGTCGGGTTCCTGGCCGAGGCCGAACCGGACGGCCTGGCCGATACGGTCGACCGGCTGGCGGCGCGGCAGTACGTGGTCGAGGAGCGGATGACGATCGACGTGACCGTCCGGGGCAACGGCTCGGTGGTCGCGTCCGCCTGGGCGCTGAACGAGGCCACGGTGGAGGAGGCGGCGCGGGAGCGGATGGTGGAGGTGATCATCGAAGTCGACGGCCGCCCGCTGTCCCGCTGGGGCTGCGACGGGGTGGTGTGCTCGACCCCGACCGGGTCGACGGCCTACGCCTTCTCCGCGGGCGGCCCGGTGGTGTGGCCCGAGGTGGAGGCGCTGCTCATGGTGCCGATCAGCGCCCACGCGCTGTTCGCGCCGCCGATGGTGGTGTCGCCGCAGTCGGTGCTCGCGGTCGAACTGATCGTGGCGTCCGGGACATCGGGCGCGGTTTTGTGGTGCGATGGCCGGCGTAAGGTCGACTTGCCGCCGGGAGCCCGGGTGGAGGTCCGCCGGGGCGCCCTGCCGGTACTGCTGGCGCGGTTGCAGGCGCCAGGAGCCCGCGGGAGCGGGTTCACCGACCGGCTGGTGGCCAAGTTCGGCCTGCCCGTCGCGGGCTGGCGGGGCCGTAGCGGGGAGGACGCTGGCGAGCATGCTTGAGGAAGTCCGCATCAACGGCCTCGGCGTCATCGACGAGGCAGTGCTGGAGCTGTCGGCCGGGTTCACCGCGCTGACCGG
>JASHYW010000289.1 GCA_030042885.1 Streptosporangiaceae bacterium
GCACCGCCACCGCGTCAGTGATGGTCACCCCGCTGTTCGCTCATCACGCTCCTCTGGCACATCCTGATCCGCAGTCTCGCCCGCCTGGCTCCCCACCGGAAGGGATTGCCAGGCGATCAGCCGGCAGTACTGAGGTCCTGCCTGGTGACGTTCGGCCCTGGCGGCCCTCACATCCGGCGCCGCACCATGCCCGTGAATGAAAACGGGATGGGGTGACAGCCATGCGGGCAGTGGTGGTCTACGAGTCAATGTACGGGAACACGCACCTGATCGCCGACTCCATCGGAGCCGGGCTCAGGACCGCCTTCGAGGTCAGCGTCGTCCCGGTGTCGCAGGCCAGCCCGGCCGTCCTGGCCGATGCCGGCCTGGTGGTGGTCGGCGGGCCGACGCACGCGCACGGAATGAGCCGGGACAGCACCCGCAAGGCGGCCGTCCGGGCCGCGGACAAGCCGGTCAGCCCGCTGACGGTCGAGCCGGACGCGCTGGGCCCGGGGCTGCGTGAGTGGTTCGGCTCGCTGGGCCGGTACCCGGTCAAGGCGGCCGCGTTCGACACCAGGGTGCACGGGCCCGCCGTGCTGACCGGCCGGGCCTCCAAGGGGGTGGCCCATCTGCTCCGCGAGCACGGCTTCGACGTGGTGGCAAAACCGGAGAGCTTCCTGGTGACCAGGCAGGACCGGCTCGAACCGCAGGAGACCGCCAGGGCGCGGGAGTGGGGAGCCGAACTGGCCGCGGGCACCGTGCCGCACTGAGGCCACGCCGGCTCGCGCTGGCCGCCGCCCAGCTCATTTGAGCAGCTTCTGCACCTCGCGGAACTTCGAGTGCCGCGCGTCATGCAGCCACTCGAACAGCACCATCTCCGACGTCACGATCTCCACGCCGTGCTGCCTGGCCCGCTCGATCGCGGCCGCCCGGTCCGCCGGATCGCGCGAGCCGGTCGCGTCGGCCGCCACCACCACCCGGCGCCCGGAGCCGAGCAGGCCGAGCACCGTCTGCAGGACGCAGACATGCGCCTCGACTCCGGCCACGACGATCTGGCCGGACCCGGCGGGCAGCAGCGCGGAGAACCCCGGATCGGCCGCCGCCGAGAACGTCGTCTTGGACAAGGTCGCCTGCGGGTAGGCCGCCAGCGGCGCCACCGTGGCACCCAGCCCGGCCGGGTTCTGCTCGGTCGCGCGGATCGGCACGTCCAGAAGTTGCGCCGCCTCGGCGAGCCGGACGGCCCGATCCACCACGGCCTCGTGGTGGTGGATGACGGGCATGAGCCGTTCCTGCAGGTCGATCAGCAACAGCACGGCGCCCTCGGCGGTGAGCAGCATGCTATCGACGCTACTTCATCACGCAGCAAAGCGTCATCGTGTGATAACGCCGGAATCGAGCCGGACGGGGGGAGCACGGGCACGCGGACCGGCATGGTGTCCGGGTAGATCAGCCCCGTGCCGGTGTTGAGCACGATCACCTCGTCGGTCTCGGACAGCCAGCCGGACGCGCGCAGCTGCCGGACGGCGGCGAAGCAGGCGGCGCCCTCCGGGCAGATGAAGCTGCCCTCAACCCGCGCCACCTCACGCTGATCGGCCAGCAGCGCCTCATCCGTCACAGACACCGCGATGCCGCCGGTGGCGTAGAGCGCCTCGAGGATGAGGAAATCGCCCAGGGCCTTCGGCACCGTGAGGCCGAAGGCCACCGTCTTCGGGTCCGGCCACGGCTCGCTCTCGGTGGCGCCGGCCCCGAACGCCCGCACGATCGGCGCGCAGCCATCCGGCTGGACGGCGACCAGCCGCGGCAGGTCACCGGACACCCAGCCTAGCTCGGCCAGTTCGCGCAGGGCCTTGAAGATGCCGACGATGCCCACCCCGCCGCCGGTGGGATACACGATCACGCCGGGCATCCGCCAGCCAAGCTGCTCGGCGATCTCCAGGCCCATCGTCTTCTTGCCCTCGATCCGGTACGGCTCCCTGAGCGTGGCGGCGTCCTGGTAGCCGGGGCGCCGCCGCAGGGCATCCGCGACCAGCCGGCCGGCGTCCCCGATCTGCCCGTCGACCAGGTACAGCTCGGCCCCGGCCGCGGCGCATTCGGCCCGGGTGATCAGCGGGGCCGCGGCGGGCATCACGACCAGGCTCCGCATCCCGCCCCGCGCCGCATAGACCGACCAGGCGGCCCCGGCGTTGCCGTTGGTCGGCATGGCGATCGCGGCCACGCCGAGCTCAGCGGCCCTGGAAATGCCGACCGCGGCACCGCGCGCCTTGAACGTGCCGGTCGGGATGAGGCCCTCGTCCTTCATCAGAAGCTTCGGCACCCCGATGGCCCGGCCGATCTTCGGCATGGGGAGCAGCGGCGTCATACCCTCGCCCAGGCTCACCACATGACCGGCCTGACGGACCGGGAGCAGCTCGTGGTAGCGCCAGAGGTCCGCGGGCCTGCCCGCGATCTCGCGCGGAGATGCCTGGCGGGCGACCTGCCGCAGGTCGTAACGGGCCAGCAGCGGGGATCCGCAGGAGCAGGTGCCCTGCACCCGGTCGGCGTCGTGGCCGGTCCCGCAGCGCGAGCAGTCGAGGTGATCCAGGGCGGAGTAGGGCATCGGCAGCAATCCTTCCTCACATTGACGGTGGGCCGTGGCAGTATCGGACCCGCGGCACGCCGCATGCCGGCGGTGCGCGTGGCGCGGTTACCGACTCGTCCAGGGAGCTGCCGCGACGACATGTTCATCGCTGACCTGCATATCCACTCGCGATTTTCGCGCGCCTGCAGCAAGGACTGCGACATCGGGCATCTGTCCTGGTGGGCGCTGCGCAAGGGCCTGAGCGTGCTCGGAACCGGGGACTTCACCCATCCCGCGTGGGCGGCCGAGCTGAGGGAAACCCTCGTCCCGGCGGAGCCCGGCCTGTTCCGCGCCCGCCCGGAGCTCGAGCAGCGGGTCGTCCGCGATTTGCCGCCCGCCTGCGCCGGCACCGTCCGGTTCATGCTCTCCGTCGAGATCTCCACCATCTACCGGCGCGCGGACCGCACCCGGAAGGTCCATCACCTCATCTACGCGCCGGGCTTCGACGCCGCGGACCGGATCACCGCGGCGCTGGCCAGGATCGGCAACCTGGCTTCGGACGGCCGGCCGATTCTCGGCCTGGATTCCCGCGACCTGCTGGACATCACGCTCTCGGCCGATCCGGACTGCTTCCTGGTGCCCGCCCACGTATGGACGCCCTGGTTCGCCGTGCTCGGCTCGAAGTCCGGCTTCGATACGGTGGCCGAATGCTACGGCGACCTGGCCGGGCACATCTTCGCGGTGGAGACCGGCTTGTCGTCGGATCCGCCGATGAACTGGACCTGCTCGTCACTGGATCGGTACCGCCTGGTCAGCAACTCCGACGCGCATTCACCGCCCATGCTCGGCCGCGAGGCGACCGTCTTCGGCGCCGGCCTGGACTACTTCGCGATGGCGGCCGCGCTGCGGACCGGTGACGGCCTGGACGGCACCATCGAGTTCTTTCCCGAGGAGGGGAAGTACCACCTGGACGGGCACCGCAAGTGCGGAATCCGCGTCGACCCGGAGCAGACCCGCGACCTGGACGCGGTCTGCCCGCGGTGCGGTAAGCCGCTGACCGTCGGAGTCCTGCACCGGGTGGCAGAGCTGGCCGACCGCCCAGCGGGATTCCGGCCGCCCGGGGCGCCGGGCTATACCTGCCTGGTCCAGCTGCCCGAGATCATCGGCGAGATCCGGGGCACCGGGCCGAAGAGCAAGAAGGTGGCCGCCGAAATCGGCCGGCTGGTCGCCGCGCTCGGGCCCGAGCTGGGCATCCTGCGCGATGTCCCGCTCGATGACCTGCGCCGGGCAGGCGGATCCCTGCTCAGCGAGGCCATCGGGCGGTTGCGTCGCGGCGAGGTGATCAGGGACGCGGGTTTCGACGGCGAGTACGGCACGATCCGGCTGTTCGGTCCCGGTGAACTGGACGGTACCGCCCTGTTCTCCGTGACCGGCCTGTCACCGGCTGACCGGAAGATGAATTCGGCCGAACGGACCGCGGTATCCCGCGCCGCGAACCGGCCCTCGCCGCGCCGCCGGGACGCCGCGGCGGCTGCCGCGACAGCCAGGCAGGCGGCGCCCGCGACCGGATCGCTCCTCGACGGGCTGGATCCGGACCAGCGCGCCGCGGCCACCGCCGAAGGACCGCTGCTGATCATCGCCGGGCCGGGGACCGGTAAGACCCGGACGCTCACCCACCGCATCGCCTACCAGGTCACCGAGTGCGGCGTGCCCGCCCGGCACGTCCTGGCCATCACGTTCACCCGGCGGGCGGCCCGGGAGATGCGGGACCGGCTGGCCGTGCTGGGCCCGGGCCGGGATGACGAGCTCACCGTGACCACCTTCCACGGCCTGGGCCTGCGGTTCCTGCGCGAGCACCACGGCGCGGCCGGGCTTGGACCACAGTTTTCGGTCGCGGACGAGACGGCCAGGCTCCGGGTCGCGGCCGACCTGACCGGATCGGAACGGGACGGGCGCAAGCTGGTCGCCGGGCTCGCAGAGGACCCGGACGGCGCTCTTGCGCTGCGCAAGGAGCTGATCGCCCGCGGCCTGGTGGATTTCGACGGCCTGGTCGAGATGACAGCAGCCCTGCTGCGCGACCACCCGGCCGTCGCGGCCGGGCTGCGGGCCCGGTGGCCGCGGATCAGCGTGGACGAGTACCAGGACATCGACGCCGTGCAGTACGACCTGCTCCGCGCGATCAGCGGCGACGGCGCGGGCCTGACCGCGATCGGAGACCCCGATCAGGCCATCTACGGCTTCCGCGGCGCCGACGTCGGCATCTTCGGCCGGTTTACCGCCGACTTCCCGGCCGCCACTACGGTCGAGCTGACCAGGAACTACCGGTCGCACCCCGTCATCGTGACCGCCGCGATGCAGGCCATATCCCCGGCCACGCTGGTACCGGGGCGGACAGCCGCCGCGATGCGGGACGATCCGGCCGTCAGCGGACCTCCGGGTCCGGACCCCGGTGACCCGCTCGGCGCCGTCACCGTCCACGAGGCGGCGGCCGAACACGCCGAG
>JASHYW010000290.1 GCA_030042885.1 Streptosporangiaceae bacterium
GGTCACCAAGATGGCCGCGGTGGTCGACGTGCGCAGCCGCGCGTTCAGTACCGACTTGAAGTCGGCCATCAGCGACCTGGGCGCACGCCGGGTATCTGCGCGCGTGGTGTACCTCGAGGCCGCCGACGACACGCTCGTGCGCAGGTTCGACAGCGAACGGCGGCCGCACCCGCTGCAGGGCACCGGCCGGGTCACCGACGGCATCGCGGCCGAGCGCGAGCTGCTGCGCGAGGTCCGCGGCGACGCCGATCTGGTCCTCGACACATCCCGGCTCAACGTGCACGAGCTCCGGGCCAAGATGCGGGATTTCTTCGGCGGTGGCGCCGCGGCCGGGCTGCGGCTGAGCATCGTCTCGTTCGGCTACAAGTACGGCCTGCCGGTGGACGCCGACCTGGTGGCGGACTGCCGTTTCCTGCCCAACCCGCACTGGATCGCCGAACTCGCCCCGATGACAGGAAAGGACGAGCCCGCCCGCGAGTACATTCTTTCGCGGCCCGGTGCCCAGGAATTCCTGCACTGCTACACGGAGCTGCTCCGGGTCGTGCTGCCCGGGTACGAGCGCGAGGGCAAGCGGTTCGTCACCTTCGCGGTGGGCTGCACCGGCGGAAGGCACCGCAGCGTGGCGATGGCCGACGAGCTGGCGGCACGTATCGCGGACGCAGGGGCAGACGTGCAGGTGGTCCACCGGGATCTGGGGCGGGAGTGAGCCCCTGGTGACCGGCGTGCGGGCGGTGGCGCTCGGGGGCGGGCACGGGCTCGCGGCGTCGCTGGGAGCGCTGCGCAGGGTGACCGACCAGCTCACCGCGATCGTGACCGTGGCCGACGACGGCGGCTCCAGTGGCAGGCTGCGCCGCGACTACGGCGTGCTGCCTCCCGGAGACCTGCGGATGGCGCTGGCCGCGCTGTGCGGCGACGACGAATGGGGCACCACCTGGAGCAAGGTAGTGCAGCACCGGTTCGGCCGCCCGGCCGACGATTCCGGAACCACCGCGTCCGAGGGCTCTCGGGCTCTTGGGGCCGGCCTCGCCGGTCATGCCGTCGGCAACCTGCTCATCGTGGCGCTGTGGGACCTGCTCGGCGACACCGTCGCCGGGCTGGACTGGGTGGGCAAGCTGCTGGGCACCGGCGGCCGGGTGCTGCCGATGGCCGCAGTCCCTCTGGACATCGTGGCCGAGGTGGTGGGCGCCGACCCGGACCGGCCAGATGAGGTCACCCTGGTCCGCGGGCAGGCGGAGTGCGCTACCACGCCGGGCCAGGTAAGGTCCATCAGGCTGCTGCCGCCCGACCCGCCCGCGGTACCCCAGGCGGTCCAGGCTGTGCAGCACGCGGACTGGGTGGTGTTCGGTCCCGGCTCGTGGTTCACCAGCGTGCTGCCGCACCTGCTGGTGCCCGAACTCGCGCATGCGCTGCACGTGACCACGGCACGGCGCCTGGTGGTCCTCAACCTGGCGCCGCAGCCCGGGGAGACCGAGGGCTTCTCGCCCCATAAGCACCTGGAAGTCCTCGCCGGGCACGCGCCAGCGCTTACCGTGGACGTAGTTCTAGCAGATACCAAGGCCGCGGGTGCCGGTAACCTGGCCGATCTCGAGAAGGCAGCGAGCATGCTCGGAGCCCGGCTGGTCATGGCCGAGGTAGCCGCCGCCGACGGCACTCCGCGCCATGACCCCAAGCCGCTAGCCGAAGCCTACGCGCAGATCTTCGGCGGCCCAGGCCCGACCGCCCACCACAAATGGGGGAGTGACGCCGCATGGCGATGACCGGCGTGGTCAAGGACGAGCTCAGCCGAGTCCAGGTCATCAAGCCCTGCTGCCGTAAGGCAGAGGTCTCCACGCTGCTCAGATTCGCCGGCGGGCTGCACTTGTCTGAGGGCCGGGTCGTGATCGAGGCCGAACTCGACACCGGAGCGGCGGCGCGTCGGCTGCGGGCGAATATCGCCGAGGTGTTCGGGCACCCGGCCGAGTTCCTCGTACTCGCGCCGAGCGGCCTGCGCAAGGGCAACCGGTACCTGGTGCGGGTGGACAAGGGCAAGGCCGGCGAGAGCCTGGCCCGGCAGGCCGGGCTGATCGACAACTACGGGCGGCCGGTGCGCGGCCTGCCCCGGCACGTGGTATCCGGTGCCGCGTGCGACTGCGAGGCCGCCTGGCGCGGCGCGTTCCTCGCCCACGGTTCGCTGACCGAGCCGGGCCGCTCGATGGCCCTGGAGATCACCTGCCCAGGATCGGAAGCGGCTCTCGCCCTGGTCGGCGCGGCCCGGCGGCTGAAGGTGCACGCCAAGGCGCGCGACGTTCGCGGGGTGGACCGGGTGGTGATCAGGGACGGTGAGGCGATCAGCGCCATGCTGACCCGGCTCGGCGCGCACGAGGCGGTGCTGGCCTGGGAAGAACGGCGGATGCGCCGTGAGGTCCGGGCCACCGCCAACCGGCTGGCGAACTTCGACGACGCGAACCTGCGACGCAGCGCCCGTGCCGCGGTGGCGGCCGGAGCCCGGGTGGAGCGCGCCCTGGAGATCCTCGGCCCGGACGCGCCACAGCACCTGACCATGGCGGGCCAGCTGCGGATGGCGCACCGTCAGGCCAGTCTGGAAGAATTGGGCCAGCTGGCCGACCCGCCGCTGACCAAGGATGCCATCGCCGGCCGCATCCGCCGCCTGCTGGCCATGGCCGACCGCCGCGCCAGCGAGCAGGGCATCCCGACCACCGAGGCCTGCCTGACCGCCGACATGCTTCCCTAACCTGTTACGCCCGCCCTGCTGGCCCCGCTCGCCCCCCGCCGACATCATGGTGGTCAAAGCCCTCGCCGTATAGGGCTGGGTCCTGGTCCGGGGGACGGCCCGGCGGGCGGCGTCCGATAGTCTCAGTGCGGCGAAGGTCACGGTCTAGGAGGGCCCTTCGTCCCTACCGATCACGGGAATCAACAAGGAGATTCAGTCATCGTGACAATTCGCGTAGGAATCAACGGGTTCGGGCGCATCGGCCGCAACTTCTGGCGTGCGGTCAACGCGTCCGAAGGTGATCGCGGCATCGAGATCGTCGCGGCGAACGACCTCGGCGACATCGCGACCATGGCGCACCTGCTCAAGTACGACACCGTGCTCGGTACCTTGCCGATCGACGTGTCAGTATCCGGAGACACCATCCGGGCGGGCGACAAGACGATTAAGATCCTGGCCGAGCGGAACCCCGCCCAGCTGCCCTGGCGCGACCTGGGCGTGGACAT
>JASHYW010000291.1 GCA_030042885.1 Streptosporangiaceae bacterium
GCCGGGACGCTGGAGCAGGTCCTTGGCCTGCGCAAGGAGGTCTTCCGGCGGGCGCAGCAGCGCCCGGGCGACGCTGGCGTGGGTGCGCGCGGTCAGCGCCAGGACATAGCTGAACGGCACCAGCGTGAGCAGGCAGACCAGGGCGACCAGCAGCGCCTTCGGGAGCGTGTCGACGTACACGCCGAACGCGCCGCGGCCGGACGGGCCGTTGGGGAAGTAGCCGAGTTGCACGCCGTGCAGGGTCAGGCCGTGCGGGAAGTGGCCGAACGGCGCCCAGTACCGACAGCGTCGCTGGCCGGCTGCCTGGTTGGCGTCGCTGGCCGGCTGCCTGGTTGGCCGACTTCGGCTTGCCGTCCGATGCCTCGCGATATATCGTGGAGGGCACCTGGGATTCCCCGTTCTTGCTACGGAGGGCACGATGGCTACCGGATACAACGTGCGCGTCGGGGACGCCGACCGCGAGGCGGTCGCAGCCCAGCTGCGTGAGCATTACGCGGATGGCCGGCTGACCCTGGAGGAACTCAACGAGCGCCTCGACCAGGCGTTCGCGGCCAAGACCAGAGCCGACCTGAATACCGCGCTGCGTGACCTGCCGTATGTGTCGCGGCCCTTCACCGGCGTGTCGGCCGGAGGGGCCGGCACCAGCGCGTGGCCCGCCGAGCCTTCAAGATCGGGCTGGGGTCACGGCACTGGGTACGGCCGCGGGCGTCGGCCGTCAGCCATCGCGCCCCTGATGGGGCTGGTGTGGGTCTTCGTGATCCTCGGTGCCGTGATGCTGTTCGGTATCGGGGGTGACCGGCCGCTGGCCATCGTCCTGATCATCGCCGCGATCGCGTTCCTCAGGCGGCTGTTCGGGTTCGGCCGGCGCCGCGGCTATGGCGGCCCGAAGGGACCGCGCGGGCCCAGGGGACCCCAGGGGCCTCGCGGACCTCGCGTCTGAGGGCGGCGATTCTCCGCGTAGCCGGGTTCCGCGCCGGGCCTCGCCGATTTATCGTGGAACAGAGGAAGTCGGCTTGGCGAACGCGGAAACCCGATGACGAGGCGATACGACATCCGAACCGGAATGCTAGAACACGATCCTGACGCGGGGCAGCCGCGTGAACAGCTGGTACCGGGGTGGCGCGTGCCCGGCCACACCCGCTACGACTACGACCTGCGGATCGGGGACGCGGAGCGCGACGCCGCGATGGCCCAGCTACGGGAACACTTCGTAGCTGGCCGCCTGACCTTCGACGAGCTGACCGAACGCATCGATCTCGCGCTTACCGCCAAGACCCAGGGTCACATCGATCACCTCATGGCTGATCTGCCCCGGCCGCCCAAGCCCGCCCGTGCCGAGCCGGCCCAGCCGGTCCCTGACCAGGACGCGGGTCGGTTCCTGGTCTTCGCGCTGCTCCTGTTCGCGCTGGCCACCTGGATCCTGATGATGGCCTGGATGTCCCGCCACGCTTACGGGGGCGGCCCGTACCCGCAGTTCCCGGGACGGCCGTAGCGGATCCGGCGCCCTGAGCCCGTTCAGCCCCGGCGCGTGGGGCTGTTCATCCCCAGCGCGCTGAGCACGTTCAGCCCCGACGCCGTGGGGCCGTTCAGCCCCGGCGTGGTGAGCCCGTCAGCCGGCCAGCGCGCGCAGCGGCACGACCAGATAGCGGTAGTCCGGAGCGGATTCGTCACCGGCCTTCGGGCTGCCGGTGATGAGGGCCGGCTTCGTCGGGCTGGTGAACCGCAGGCGGATGCGCCCCTCGTCCGGTGGTGACGATCCCTCTCGCTCGGCGTCCTTGGACTCCCGAGGGGCCGGCGGGGTGACGGCGGCCGCGGTCAAGGCCCCGGCGAGGCCGTCGAGCAGGTACTGCGGGCTGAACGCGATGGCCGATTCGGCGCCGGAGAACTCGGCGGCCACGCTCTCCCTGGCCCGTGCCTGGCCCTTGGTGCCGGCCTCGATGGTGACCTTTCCCGGCTCGAAGGACAGCCGCACCGAGCTGCCCCGCTCGGCCACGAGCGCTACCCGCCTGACCGCTTCGGCCAGCCGGGCGGCCGGCATATCCCCGCAGCTGCCGAAGTCCGCCGGGAACTTCGAGCTGTACTTGATGTACTCCCCCGCGATCAGGCGCGTGGTCAGCCGCCGCCCGCCCGACTCGAACCCGATCACGGCGTCGGCGGCCCGCAGCGAGCTGGCCGTATCGGCCTCGACCCCTTGGCCCCCTTGGGCCCGCTGGCCGGACCGGGCCCCGGCACGGTCCGTACCGCGCGTCATGATGCGGACCGGGACGCCCGGGGCCATCATCCGGGCGGCGTCGGCCAGCGTCTTGGCCGGCACCAGGAGCGTGCTGCGGGTATCCGGGCGGGCGGGATTCCAGCCGAGCTCCCGGATGGCCAGCCGGTACCTGTCGGTCGCCACCAGCGTGATGACGTCGCCGTTGATCTCGACGTTCACCCCGGTGATGACCGGCAGTGTGTCGTCCCGGCTCGCCGCGGGAGTGACCTGGCTGATGGCGGTGGCGAGCACGCCGCCGCCGACGGTGCCGGCCAGCCGGGGCAGCTCGGGCAGCCGTGGGTACTCCCCGATGGGCAGCGTCACCAGGCTGAACGAGGCCGGGCCGCAGGTCAGGGTCACGTCGTCCGAGTCGTCGACCTCGACGGGGTGTGCGGGCAGGCTGCGGGTAATCTCGGCCAGCAGCCGGCCGGGCACCAGCGCGGTACCGGGCTCGGCCACCTCCGCGTCCATTCCGATCCTGGCCGACACCTCGTAGTCGAAGCAGGACAGGGTAAGCCCGTCGGGCGCCGCCTGGAGCAGCAGCCCGGACAAGATCGGGAGCACGGGCCGGGACGGCAGCGACCGCGCCACCCAGGCGACCGCCTCAGCCAGCGCATCGCGCTCCACCAAGAACCGCATCTCCGCCGCCTCCATCCCGCGACGTGCCACCTGCCTTCACAGGCATACTCGCACGAGGCACTGACATTTCCGGGGGTCCGGGCTGTGCGGGGCAGGGGGTCGCTGCCGGCGAGCAGATCCTGGGCCGAT
>JASHYW010000040.1 GCA_030042885.1 Streptosporangiaceae bacterium
CGCGTTCCCAGAGAAGCACCCGCGCTCACCCGATCCCGACACCGATGTCCGGTACTTCGTGGACAAGTGCCGGGCGGGCGCGGACTTCGCCATCACCAACATGTTCTTCTACCCGGACGACTACCTGCGGCTGCGGGAGCGGGTCACCGCCCGGGGCTGCGACGTGCCGATCATCCCCGGCATCATGCCCGTCACCAGCCTGAGGGTGATCGAGCGCGCGATCGAGCTGGGTGGCTGCCGGGTACCCACCCAGTTGTGGGAGCGGCTGCAGGCGGTGGCGGACGACCGAGCCGCGGTGCGGGAGATCGGCGTGGAATACGCGGCCTGGATGTGCGGCCGGCTGCTCGCCGAGGGCGTGCCCGGCTTGCACTTCTATACGCTCAACTGGTCCCGGGCGACCAGGGAGATCTACCAGCGCCTGGGCTTGGGAGAGCGGGGCTCCGGAGGTGTCGGGGCCCGCAGCGGAAGCTCGGCGCCCATCACCGCGTAGGGCGGCTCGCCGCCGGGGAAGAACTCGAAGCCGGTCAGCAAGTCGGTGAAGCCCACCCCGCGGTAAAGCCGCCGCGCGGGAGAGTCGGCGTCCCTGGTCGACAGCAGGGCGGTGCGCTCTGGCCGGCCTGAGGTCAGCTGCAGCAGCAGGCCGGTGCCGATGCCGCGGCCCTGGTATTCGGGTGCCACGTGCAGTTCGGCGACCTCGAATGAGTCGTTCAGCCATGCCCCGGCGACCGCCGCGCCGTGTGCGGAAGTCAGGGCCCTGGCCACGGTGTCGTGCCACCACTGGCCAGCCGCCCCGTGGAACCCGTAGCCGAACCCGACCGTCTCCCCGGATCCGTTCTCGGCCGCGGTAAGCGCGCGGAATCCCGGGTAGGCGGCGTGCCCGGCCATGATCGACCGTCGGCCGGGCAGCATTTCGGCGGGCGGCCGCATCGCCGCCGCGTACACCGTGATCAGCTGATCGAGCCGCGCAGTGAACTCGCCGGGGCTCAGCTCGCAGACCGAAAGCTCGCGCCGCATCCTCGCAAGCTTATATACCTAACGGACCCTGGTAGCAGCGCCGCGTCATGGCACAGTGCCTTATCCAAGGTCTTATCCAAGAGTTCGGGTTATGAATAACCCCCACGGGCCGCGGTCGCGTGGATAGGGCCGGCTCGTCACCCGGCCCCTCATCAGAGGAGCTGGACGCCCGGTTCCACCGGCAGGGATCGCACCTGGACCTCGGCCAGGCCGAGTTCCAGCTGCGAGGCGCCCAGGGTGATGATCCCGGGCTGGCCGGCCAGCGAGCGGATCCAGACCGCGCCGAGCCCGCCATAGGCGCCGAACGCGAACGGGTTGTCGCCGATCAGCGTCGCCGGGCCGGACAGGGTCAGCGTCACCTCGCCGACCGGGTACCTGCGCTGGTTGCCGTAGGAGTCCACGGCGCGGAAGACCACCCTGGTCGCGTCCGACCCGTCGGCGGAAATGGTCTCGTCGTCGGCCGCCATGGCCAGGGTGTCGCCGGCCGGATCCGACGACATGCGGACCTCGGCCACCTGCTGCCCGCCCGCGTAGCCCACGATGAAGAGTTCGGGTGCGCCGGCCGGCGGCCGGACGGGGAAGGAGACGAGGAAGGGCGGGTGGTCCAGGCCGCCGTACAGCGGAGAACCGAAGGCGGGCTGCGCGGTGGTCAGGTGTACGCCGTCGATGAAGATCTCGAGTTGCTCGCAGTTGCTGGCGATCATGGCGGGACCGGTCATTGTCCCGCCGAACTCCCAGAAGAACACGGGCACGATGACCGGGCGGACGCTGGGATCGAGCTGTGACTGGTAGATGGCGGCCCCGGGCTTGGGGATCCGGAAGCTGTCCGCCACCCCGGCCCACTTGACATCGCCCAATCCCAGGCCCAGCGGCGAGGCATAGTCGAACCCGGCCCAGGCCAGCATCCCGGAATAGCCGGGATCAGACCGGGCCTGGCTCTGCGCCTGGGCGTGCAGCGCCGCCTGCATGGCCAGCAGCGCGGGCGGATCTGTCCACGCGAAGTGCTCTGGCGTGGTCTCCTCCACGCCGACCGCCTCGGTGATCAGGTAGGGCAGGCCGGGAAACGGCGGCTCCAGCACGGGTTCACCGGTTTTGTGGTTGACGTGGTAGTCGTTGAACGCGAAGACGTCCTCGTTCCACTCGGTGTCCGCATGGACGATCATCGCTCCCGAGCTCGGCCGCGAGCCGTCGAGCTCGGCGGCAGCCAGCCTGGTCGCCGCCCACAGTCCGGGAAGGTCGGCTGTCTCGTTGAGCCGGGTGCCCCAGATCACGACCGACGGCCTGTTTCTGTCCCTGATCACCATGTCACGTACGTTCTGTACCACGAGGTCCTGCCAGGCCGCGCCGGTGCTCACGTCGTGCCAGCCCGGTGCTTCCTCCCATACCAGCAGCCCGAGCTCGTCGCAGGCGTCCAGGAAGGACGGCGACTGGGGATAGTGCGAGCAGCGCACCATGTTGCAGTTGAACTCGTTCCTGAGGATCTCCGCGTCCTTGCGCTGGACCCGGTCTGGCATCGCCATGCCCGCGTACGGATACAGCTGATGCCGGTTGAGGCCGAACAGCTGCAGCCGCTCGCCGTTCAGGTAAAAGCCATCGGGCCGGAAAGACGCCTCACGGAAGCCGATCCGCCGGGTGATGCTGTGACTGCCCACGCCCGGGACAGCCAGCGTCGCCTGCACCGTGTACAGCTTGGGCTTTTCGGTGGACCACAAGCTGACCCGCCCCAGCTGAGTCAGGCTCAGCTTGGTCGTAGTGACGCCAGGCGAGCCGAAGTCGACCGTGGTGGACTGGCTGGCGATCTGCCGGGACCCGTCCATCAGCTCGACCTGCAAGGTGCCGGTGGCCCGGTTCGTCAGCGCCGAGTCGATGGTGCACTCGACGTCCACCCGTCGTTGCGAGCTGAGCACGTTGACCGGCAGCGCGAACAGGTCCGACACGAACGCCTGCGGGAGCACCCTGAGCCTGACGTCCCGGTAGATCCCGCCCGGCTGGAAGAAGTCGATGCTCCCCGGGCCGCGCCCGTCGCTGATCGGCGGTACCGGCAGGGAGCGCGAGTCCACCACCACCGAGAGCAGGTTGTCACCAGAAGTGACG
Source organism: Streptosporangiaceae bacterium (assembly GCA_030042885.1). The sequence goes on from JASHYW010000040.1 coordinate 3,109, forward strand.
TGGCCAGTGAGTTCGGCCGAGAAGGGCAGGTACCCACCCTGGTGGGTGGCGACTGCCCGGTCGTTGATCACGACCGAGGCATTGACCATGACCCCGTCGAAGTCGACGAGGATCCGGTTACCTGGTGGTCGCGAGCTGAGCAGCGGCCCGCCATTGAGATGGCGCCGGTAGATCCACACCTGCTGCCAGGCGTTGGCGTCCCAGTTCCGCCAGGACAGCGGGGTCACCGCATGCGGGACCGTGACCCGCGCGAAGCCGCTGTCATCATAGAGGGTGGTCTCCGAGCCCGCGTTGTACTGGCCGCCGAAAAGCCAGTCCGAGTTCAACGAGAAGATCAGGTTCGTTGGCTGAGGTTCGTTCGACGACGTGCCCCCGACCAGGGCAATAAGCGGCAGCGACGCTACCCCGGCGCCGCCGATCACGGCAGCCTGGATCAACGCTCGCCGCGAGATCCGCCGCCGGGCCCCAGCCTCGCGGTCCCCGGCCTCGCGGTCCCCGGCCTCGCGGGCCCCGGCCTCGCGGGCCCCGGCCTCGCGGGTAAGCGGTGCCGCGTCGACCTCAGAGACGGTTACCGTCGTCCTGGCCCGAATCGCGCGCCACGGCGCGGTCTTCGCCGGAGCCGGGCCGCGCGACGCACCTGCCGGGCCTCCGCCTGACGTGTTCCCCGGCTGACCGGACCGAGGTGCCTCGGTGGCCGCCTGACCAGGGCGGGGTGGCGAACCCGGCGCGACCGGATGTGGTGCCGTGCCTGGCGGGCCCGGGCGTGGTGCCGTGCCTGGCGGGCCCGGGCGTGGT
>JASHYW010000292.1 GCA_030042885.1 Streptosporangiaceae bacterium
CGCCCGGGTGGCGTAGCTCCAGGACCGCGGCCGAAGTGCCATAGTCCTTCCGCCGGGCGAACCAGGCGCGCAGCCGCACCCGGTGCTGGTGCCGCATGGTGGCGGCCGGCTCGTAACGCACTCGCCAGCCGTCTGCGGCCAGCCGCCAGACGAAGTCGACGTCCTCGCCGACCTGCATGTCCTCTGCGAAACCCGCCCCGGCCGCGGCCTTCCGCACCACGAGGGCCGCTCCCGGCACGTAGGGGACGCGCGACCCGGGCCGGACAATGCTGGCGCGCGCGCCCATGTCCAGGGTGGAACTCGCCCCCTCGTAGCGGGCCAGCCATGTCCGGCCGGGCTCATCCGGGACGATGCGCGGGGCGGCCGCGCCGACCGCCGGGTCCGCGAAGTGCGGCAGCAGCGCGTCCAGCCATCCGGGGCCGGGCACGCAGTCCGAGTCGACAAACGCGACCAGCGGCGTGTCCGCCGCTGCCAGGCCGGTGTTCCTGGCCGCCCCGGGCCCGCCGTTCACCGGCCGCCGCAGGGCACGCGCTCCGGCATCGGCCGCGATCCGCGCGACCGCGGCCGCGTCGGCGGACGCGTCGTCGACCACGATCACGGCTGCTGGTCCGGGGGGACGACCCCCCTGGACCCCCCGATCACGGGGGGGCTGCCCGCCCCCCCGTACCCCCCCGGCCCCCCCGGACCCCCCCGACCCCCCGCTCAGGCCGGCCAGACAGCGGGCCAGTTCGGCCTGCCGGTCGCGGACCGGGATCACCACGGTGACGTCCCCGGGTCGTTCGTCGGCATCCGCGTAGCCCGCGGGATGGGCGATCCCGGTGTCGAGCAGGCGGCGCGCCAGCGCCCGGGCCCCGGGGTGGTCCGGTACCGGCGTTCCCGACCACCAGCCAGCCACGTGACGGGCGCCAGCGGCCGTGAGCCGCAGCACCCGGATCGGAGAACCGCCGGCCAGCACCGTTCCGCCTGCCAGCAGGCGCGTGCCGGGATCGGGGCACAGGCACATCCCGGCGGGGGCCGGCTCATCTTGCGGGCCCGTGGGTCCCGCGGACTCGCTGGGAACCGGCCCGCCTGACCGCAGCGATGTCACAACGACGCGGCCCTGACCGCAGCGATGTCACAACGATGTCGTTCGCAAGATGCTCTCATGGGCCGGCCAACCCGGCCAACGGGTCCTCGTCGCAGGTCCGCCGCGGCGGGCGGCGGCCGATGGTCACCGGCACCGGGCGCCGTGGATGGCCGGCTGGCTTGCGGTGCGAATGGTCGGCTGCGGGGCGTGGCGGCAGCGCGCCCGGCTGGACCGCGGCCAGCGCGGCCTGGCCGTACCCCCGCACGCATTCCGGATCGGGTCCGTCCAGCGGCAGGCCGGTGAAGAACTTGGCCGCCATGCAGCCGCCGCGGCATGAACCGAAGGATCCGCACGAGCGGCAGGCTCCCCCGGTCTGCGGCTGGCGCAGCTCGGCGAACAGCGGGGACGCCTGCCAGACCGCTTCGAATCCGCCCGGCTGCCGGACATTGCCGGCCAGGAAGTTCTGGTGAATGGCGAACGGGCAGGCGTACACGTCCCCCACCGGGTCGATGAGGCAGACCACGCGGCCCGCGCCGCACATGTTCAGCCCTTCGAGCGGCTTCCCGTACGGCGACAGGTGGAAGAACGAGTCGCCGGTGAGCACCCGCTCGCCGTGGGCGGTCAGCCACTCGTACAGCTCGCGCTGCTGCGCGCTGGTCGGGTGCAGGTCGGGCCACACGTCCGCGGCGCGCCCGGACGGGCGCAGCCTGGTCAGCCGCAGCTGCGCCCCGTGCTCGTCCGCGATCTGCTGGAACGCGTCCAGTTGCGTGACGTTGTGCCTGGTGACCACCACGGAAATCTTGAAGCCGCGGAACCCCGCGGCCGTGAGGCAAGCCATCGCCCGCATGGCGATCTGGTACGACCCGGCGCCGCGTACCGCGTCGTTGACCTCGGCCGTGGCGCCGTCCAGCGAGATCTGCACGTCGACGTAGCCGCTGGCCGCCAGCCTGCGCGCGGCCGCGCCATCGAGCTTGATCCCGTTGGTGGAGAACTTGACGCCCACCTGGTGCGCGGTCGAGTAGTCCACCAGCTCCCAGAAGTCCGGGCGGACCGTCGGCTCGCCGCCGCCGATGTTGACGTAGAACACCTGCATGCGCTGCAGCGTGTCGATGACCGTCTTGCACTCGGCGGTGGTCAGCTCGCGCGGATCCCTGCGGCCCGAACTGGACAGGCAGTGCACGCACGCCAGGTTGCAGGCGTAGGTGAGCTCCCAGGTCAGGCAGATCGGGGAGCTCAGCCCCAGCTCGAACACGTCGGTCAGGCGGCCTGCGCTTGCGGTAGTTGGCCGACACCCGGCCGGGCCGGTATCTTCGCCGGCCGTCCTGCGGAACGCCGGCGGCGACACCGGCTGGGCCGTGCGCCGCGGCGCGGGGGGATCGCCGGGGACGATCATCCGCGAACTGGCCAGGGTGGCAAGCGCACGAGTGTAGGCAGGCAGCTCTGTCTCTGGCGCGCCGACGGCTGCGCAGGCCGCACGCGCCGTGGGGTACTCGGAGAGATTCTGGAGAACGCTGAGAAGCGTTATGTTCTTGAGGAACGAGAGGCGCCGTGTGCCGAAGTGGTAGAGCATGGCGCCGAAGGGCTCGGGGCGGATCGCCGCACGGTCGTCCAGGCGCCAGGGCCGATCCAGGTCGAAGGTGATACTGACGCGGAACGCTGCCCAGTCGGCGGCTGGCTCAGTAGACACCGCACATGCCGTCGATCGAGACTTCCTCAACCAGCAGTTCGCCGGTGGCGAGGGGCTCATCCTCGGCTTGATCGTCCGCAGCCGTCAGCACCGCCACATGTTCGTCCATGTGTACCTCCTGCTTAATGGCACCGGGTGCCATCGTAACGGCGCCGACTCCTGCGGATCAAGGCTACGAACCGTGACCGGGCACCACGGGACGGTCCCGGCACCGGCGTAAACTGCCGCCTGATGGCCGGTCGCGATCGGCAAGGGCGGTGATGAACGATGTCAGCGGCGCCGGACACTCCCCTGGGCGGTCGTCAGGACGGCGGCGGGCAGCCGGGACGCAGGCGCGTCACCTCGCACGCAGAGCTGGAGCAGGTCGCGTTCGGCCTGTTCGCCGTGAACGGGTTCGAACAGACCACGGTCGAGGACATCGCGGCCGCCGCTGGCATCGGCCGGCGGACGTTCTTCCGCTACTTCCCGTCCAAGAACGACATCCCGTGGGGCATGTTCGAGCTGGAACTCGAGCGCATGCGAGCCCGCCTCAAGGCGTGCCCGAGCGACGTGCGGCTGATGGACGCGATCCGGGTGGCCTTGGTCGACTTCAACCGGGTCGAGCCGGCCCAGATCCCCCGGCACCGCCGCCGGATGGAGCTGATCCTCCGGGTCCCGGCCCTGCTGGCGCATTCGACCCTGCGCTTCGCCGCCTGGCGTGACGTGATCGCCGAGTTCGTCGCCGAACGCACCAGCCAGCGGCCAGACTCGCTCGCGCCGCAAGCCATCGCGCACGCCATCCTGGGCGTCGCCATCGCCGCTTACGAGCAGTGGCTCGACGACGAGGACGCCGACCTCGGCACCCTGCTCGACGCGGCGATGCACCAACTCGGCGCGGCCTTCGCCGATGCCCCCTCCTGAGCAGCATGGTCCGGGTCCCGGAGCGGAACCCGCCATGACGGAGCGGCTGGCCGTCGTGACCGGGGCGGCCCGCGGGATCGGCGCGGCGGTCGCGGCCACGCTCGCCGCGGACGGCTGGTCGCTGCTGCTCGTCGACGCCTGCGCGCCGCAGCCGCCAGCGGACTACCCGATGCCCGCTCCAGAGGATCTGGCCGCGGTGGCCCGGGACTGCCTCGCGGCCGGGGCCCGCCGGGTCGACGAACTGATCGCCGATGCCGGGCACGCGTCCGTGCGCGGCAAGCTGCGGAACCTGCTGGGCGACCGGGTACCTTCGGCCGTCGTCACCGCCGCGGGCGCGATCACGGCCGGCGCGGCCTGGGCGGTACCTGACGACGCGTTCGATCTGATGCTCCGGGTCAACCTGTTCGGTGTCCGGCACCTGGCCGAGGTGTGCGTGCCGCCGATGATCGAGGCCGGCTCTGGCCGGTTCGTCGCGGTCTCCTCGGCGGCCGCGCTGCGCGCGATGCCGCGGCTAGCGGCCTACTCCGCAGCCAAGGGTGCGGTGGTCAGCTATATCCGTGCGCTCGCCGCCGACCTGGCTGGCACCGGGGTGACCGCGAACGCCGTCTGCCCCGGCTCCACCCGCGGATCCATGCTGGCCGCCAGTGCGGCCGTCTACGGCGTGGCTGACCAGGAGACCTTCGCCGCGCAGGCCCTGCTCCGCCGGCTGCTCGAGCCCGCTGAGGTCGCCGCCGCGGTGGCCTGGCTCTGCGGTCCCAGCTCCGGTGCCCTGACCGGCGCGATCATCCCCGTCGACGCCGGCCTGACCGCCTAGCCCCGAGTCGCGGCCGACCTGGCCCCGGAAAGGGGCTTACTGCAGGTTCGCGGGGTTGCCGATGGGGTCGCCGACGTACTCGTGCATGGCCTCCAGGTTGTCGTGCGCGGGGTACCTGGCCGCGGCGGGGCCGTCCGCGAACGCGCGGAGCACGTTCGTGGTGACCTGCTTGACGAACGCCGACGCACGGCCGCTGATGCCGTGCGGGCTGTCCCCGTAGATCGCCTCCACCCAGCGCATGGTGCCGGAGTTGAAGACGCCCGCCCCGCCGGGGTGCGTGTAATAGGCGGAATCGCCGAAGCTGTGGGCGCCCTGGCAGACCAGCGGCGAGTGGGACAGGACCTGGATCGGCCGCGGGACCGGGTAGGCCGGGTTGACCCGGTCGTACTCGATGCCGACCAGGTTGTCGAAGCCGGTGCCCGCGGGCACGCCGGTCCCGGCGAACACCCAGCTGTCCGGGGCCACCACCACGTAGGGCGCGACCGCGGGATAGCCCTCGTAGATGGTGCCGATCAGCGAGGACTCCGGGTCAGGGTCCGGCGGCTCGCGCCAGTCGCTGGTGACCAGCGTGTTGTCCACCCCGTACATCGGGTCCTGGGTGTAGCTGGTCTTGTAGCAGATGACCAGCCGGCTGGCGCCCAGCCGGGTCGCGTCCAGCCTGATCCGGCGGAACATCGCGTTGGCCCCGAGGAACGCCAGGTTGACGCCGGCGTCCCTGGCCGCGGTCACGTGCGCTCGCTCGGCCGGCGTCCAGTACTCGTCGTGCCCCAGCGAGATCAGCGCGCTGGCCCCGTCCAGCAGGTGCGGGTCCGCCGCGATGTCCATGCCGGTCACGTAGGCGAGCGGCAGCCCGAGGTACTCGGCCAGCTTGACCACGTTCCGCTCGTAGGTCAGGAACATGGCGGCGCCGTTCAGGTCGTAGGGCCGGTCCAGGCTCACCGCCAGCGACCGGTTCGCGTAGGACTGGCCGGGCCCGATGTACAGGTCGTAATCGCCCCAGGTGTTGTAGGCCTGCCAGGTCGCCACGCAGTTCTTGAGCACGACCTTGCCCTGGGTGCTGGCGGAGCGGACCGTCACCGGCACGTACCGCTGGGCGCCGGAGTCCGCGTCCAGCCGGAGCAGGTATGAGCCGGCGGGCCAGTCATCTGTCGGCACCTCGATGGCCGGGTCCCAGTCGGTGTACACGGTGTTCGTCGAGCCGGTCAGGCCAGGAGCGTTCTGCCGGTGACCGCGCAGCGGCCCGGATTGCCATACCTTGCGGGCCCCCGTCCCGCCGTACCAGCCCAGCCGGAACGCCTGCACCTGGAATCCTGACGAGGTGGTCGAGACGAACAGCTGGACGGGCTGGCCGGTCAGCACGCTGGCCGCGCCCGCATACCCCTCGATGGCGTGCGCCGACCCAAGATGGCGGATCTCCCAGTGCGGGTCACCGGGCAGCGAGTTCTCGGGCACCGAGCGGCGGCCCGTGCCGCTCCGCGTGGTCGTGGTCGCGCTGGCGGCGGGCGGCCCGGAGCTATTGCTGCACGCGACCGCACCGCCCAGCGCCGCCCCGGTGGCCCCGAGCGCGCCGAGGCCGAGGAACGCCCGCCTGCTCGTCCCGCTGTGCGGTGCGGGGTCCTGGGGAGCGCCGCCGTCCCGGGTCATGGCCGACAGGATGCACCACGGCGGCGGCCTCCGCAACAGGGACACCCGCCATGTCACGCAGGTGTCACCGCCGTCCGTTCAGTAAAACTGGGCTCCGGCGGCAGGTGACGACGATCCGGTGATGGTGTTCCCGCCGTCATCAGCCGGCGTGTCGTAAGTTTCCTGCATGACGATCTATGAGCACATCCAGCATCCCTGCACCACCCTGCACCTGACCGGCCGGGCGCCGAGGCCGCCCAAGGTCAACGACGGGCGGGTCGGGCTGAACGGCAAGATCGGCCTGGTGATCACCACGCTGGTCGGCACCATGCTGTGCGGCTACATCTTCGCGATCATCGCCCTGATCAGCCTCCCGTCCGCGATCACCAGCCACAACCTGACCATCATCATCGCCTGGGTCTCGTCCAACTTCCTGCAGCTGGTGCTGCTGCCGATCATCATCGTGGGCCAGAACCTGCAGGCCAAGGCCTCGGACCAGCGCGCGGTCATGACCTATGAGGACGCCGAAGCGGTCCTGCACGAGGCCGTGCAGATCCAGCAGCACCTGGCGGCGCAGGATGCGGTGCTCCAGCAACTGATAGCCGAAGCCAAGGCCGGCATCGGTGCGCCCGACGGCGCCGATGGTGCCACCGGGGCGGCCGGCCGGTAGGCTGCGGGCGCGACGTGGACCGGGGCAGGCTCGAGGCGTTCAGCGATGGCGTCAACTGCTCTTCCTCAACCTGGTCCTGCTCATGTTCGTCGTGCTGATCCCGTCCGCGACCGCGATCGTGGCGCAGTACCTGGAACATTCCGTCAGCAGCGAGGACACGAGGGTCGCGATGGCCCTGTACAGCACGGTGTTCCTGGGTACTGGTCGCCGTGTACTACATCGCGCAGCGCACGCTAGCCTCCCCGGCGACCCGCAGGGACCGGTGATGGCGGGGAAGCCGAAGTCCTCTGATGAATAGTTGCCATCAAGCAAGTGTCTGGCGCTAGACTGGGTTAGCGTGCGGCAAAGCGCTGGTTCCAAGGAGGGTTCGGCGGGATCGTCTCCCCCGGCCAGCACCAGCGGGCGCCCCGACCGGTACCGGTGGATCGCGCTGTCGAACACCACGCTGAGCATAACGATGGCGACGATCGACGCCTCGATCGTGATCATCGCGATGCCCGCGATCTTCCGCGGTATCCGCCTGAACCCGCTTGCCCCGGGCAATGTGAGCTACCTGCTGTGGATGATCATCGGGTACTTGCTCGTCCAGTCCGTGCTGGTGGTGACGCTGGGCCGGCTCGGCGACATGTTCGGCCGGGTACGCATCTACAACCTGGGCTTCCTCGTCTTCACGCTGGCCTCGATTGCGCTGTCACTCGACCCGCTGACTGGTCCTTCCGGCGCCCTGTGGCTGATCGGCTTCCGTTTCGTCCAGGCCTTCGGCGGGGCGATGCTGATGGCGAACGCGGCCGCGATCCTGACCGACGCGTTCCCGGCCAACAAGCGCGGCATGGCGCTCGGCGTCAACCAGATCGCCGGGATCTCCGGGCAGTTCATCGGGCTGCTGCTCGGCGGCCTGCTCGTCACCGTGAGCTGGCGCCTGGTGTTCTGGGTGAACGTGCCGATCGGGCTGTTCGGCACGATCTGGGCGTACCTGAGCCTGCGCGAGATCGCGACGACCAAGCGCGCGAAGATCGACTGGATCGGGAACATCCTGTTCGCGCTGGGCCTGGGCATGCTGCTGGTCGCCATCACCTTCGGGATCCGGCCCTACGGCGGCCACCCGACCGGGTGGACCAACCCGTGGATCATCGGCGGGCTGGCCGGCGGGGTCGTCCTGCTGATCGCGTTCTGCATCGTGGAGACGAAGATCGCCGAGCCCATGTTCCAGATGGGCCTGTTCAAGATCAGGGCGTTCGCGGCCGGCAACACGGCCGCCCTGCTCGGTTCGATCGCTCGCGGCGGCCTGCAGTTCATGCTGGTCATCTGGCTGGCCGGGATATGGCTTCCGCTGCACGGCTATGACTTCTCAGTCACCCCGCTGTGGGCCGGCATCTACATGCTGCCGCTCACCGCGGGCTTCCTGATCGCCGGGCCGATCTCGGGCACACTGTCCGACCGGTACGGCCCGCGGCCGTTCGCGACCGCCGGGCTGCTCCTGGCCGCGTGCTGCTTCATTGGGCTGATGCTGCTGCCGGTGAACTTCACCTACTGGGTGTTCGCGCTGCTGATCTTCGGCAACGGGGTCGGTTCCGGCCTGTTCGCCTCCCCCAACACCTCCGCGATCATGAGTTCCGTGCCGGCCAGGCACCGCGGGTCGGCCTCTGGCATGCGAGCCACCTTCCAGAACTCCGGCATGTCCCTGTCCATCGGCATCTTCTTCTCGCTGATGATCGCCGGCATAGCCTCGGGCCTGCCCCGCACGCTCACCGGCGGGTTGACCGCCCAGGGCGTGCCGGCCTCGGTGGCCACGCAGGTCAGCCACCTGCCGCCGGTCAGCACCATGTTCGCCGCGCTGCTCGGCTACAACCCGGTGGGGAACCTGCTCGGGCCGTCTGGCGTGCTGTCGCGGCTCCCGGCGCATAACGCCGCGGTGCTCACCGGCACCGAGTTCTTCCCGCACCTGATCGCCGCGGCGTTCCATCACGGCCTGGTCATCGTGTTCAGCACCGCCGCGCTCATGTCGGTCGCCGGCGCGGTGGTCTCGATGCTGCGCGGCAAGCAGTTCTACTACGACGACCCCGGGGGGCCCGTCCCGGCCGCTCCCGTCGTCACCGTCCAGCCCAGTTCAAACAGGATCCCGAACGGGCATCGAGTGAGCTCCGCGAACGGCGACTCCGCGCCCGTGGCTGGTGAGCCGCCGGCGCCGCTCCGGCAGGCTCCCGCGCGCCGGGTAGAATAACGCCGTGCCGCGCTACGAGTACCGTTGCCGCGCCTGCGGCGACACGTTCGAGCTGAACCGCCCAATGGCCGAGTCATCGGCACCGTGTACCTGCCCGCAGGGTCATGACGACACGGTGAAGCTCCTGTCCACGGTCGCGGTAGTCGGCCTGGCCTCCAGCCGTGATCGAGGCGCCGGTCCTGCGGCGGGCGGATGCTGCGGCGGTGCCTGCGGCTGCCACTAATGCTCGCGTACCGCGAGTCGTCTGATAGACCTGCGTCATTTGAGGCAGCAGGGCTGGCTCGTGTGGCACAGCATCTGAGCGGCTTGCCGGCTTGGCTTAATCCCGAGGGTTGAGCACAAGTACGAAAGGCACGTGCAATGGCCGCAGCGATGATCGGCCGACCATCCTGGCCGTACAGGCCGGCTCGCGGGCACGGTCCCGGTGACCGCGCCCTGCCCGATCGAGCGCAGCCGGATCAGGGGCCCGCCCATGAGGTCATCGGCGAGATGGCGTCGCTGCTGCTTGACACGCGCAGCGGCCTGCTCCTGGGCGGAAGCGTGCTGAGCGCGATCACGATCGGCATCGGCCTGGAAGCCGCGTTCTCCGGCCGGGTGCTGCACCCCGGGGCGGTCGGCGCCTTTAACGTGGGCCTGCTCTTGGGCCTGATCTTCTGCTGGCTGACGGCGGTCGTCATGCTGGCCCGGGCCGGCAGGCCGGTGCATCACGCCCTCAGCGAGCTGCGATGGAGAACAGGAGCTCCCCTTGAACCGCGGCCCAGGTGGGTGACGCTGCCGCCGGCGGAGACCAGCCCGGAAGAATGGGCGTGGTCTCGTGCTCACCTGCTGCTCGGCGCGGCGCGCCTGACCAGGTGCCGCATCCAGCTCGCTGACACCTGGACCTACATCACCGCCGCGTTCTTCCTGATATGGACCGCCATGCTCCTTGCCGGCCTATGAGGGGGGCCGAGAAGGAGCGTGTCACCTCGGGATTTGTCAACGGCCCCGGAAGGGCTCATCGTTAGAACCAATGTCGGCTACTACCCGCATGCCGCCATAGAGCGCATTCCGACGGTGACACGAAGATGCAGGGGACGGGATCTGGCCAGGGATTCTGGGCTCTGCTGACGCGCGACGAACGGGACACCCTGTCAGGCCTCGGCCTGGCCAAGGATTACTCGGCCGGCGCGACGATCTGCCACGAAGGAGAACCGGCCACCCACGTGTTCATCCTGGTGGCCGGGTTGGTCAAGGTCCTGTCATCGACCAATGATGGCCATGACATCGTGCTCGCGCTGCGCGGCGAAGGGGACATCGTGGGCGAAGTGGCGGGCGAGACCACCGGCCGCCGGAACGCCACGATCCAGGCCGTCGACGCCGTCCACGCGCTCATCGTGCCGCGCGGCACGTTCAACTCATTCCTTGACTCTAACCCCGGAGCCGGCCGCGCCTTCCGGCGCGTGGTCACGCAGAGATGGAACGACGCGGACACGATGCTCCGCAGCCGGGCCGCCACCACCGGCGGGCAGCGGCTGGCCGGGCTCCTGCTCGATCTCGCGGACCGGTATGGCCGGCCCGTGAACGGCGTGATCCGCCTGGTGATGCCGTTGACGCAGGATGAGCTGGCCAGCATGATCGGCACCTCTCGGGCCACCGTCACCCGCGCGCTGCGCAACTGGAGAAGGCGCGGCTTCATCCTCACCGGCCAGCGTCAGGTCACGATCCTTGACGAAGCGGGCCTGCGCAAGGTCGCGGGCCACCAGCGGCGTGGCTAGGCGCACTCGACAGGCTGCGGAACCGCACCTCGCGAATCGCCATGATCACCGGGTCATGACCGGGGTTCTCGGCTCGGTCGTGTCGTACATCGCGGCGGTGCGGGCCGCCGTGCCGAGCGCCCAGCGGCTGGTGGTGACCAGGCCGAGGACCACGATGGCGCAGCCGCGGTTATCAGCTCAGGTGGCCCGCGGTGGCCTTGGCCCACTGGGTCGTGCAGACCAGGCCGAGCAGCAGCACCGCGTAGCCGCAGCAGGCCAGAATCCACCAGCCCGCGTGGCTGGCCCTGACGAATCCGGCCTGAATCGAGCCGTGCATGCTGGCCGCCAGCACCGAGCCGACGATGGCCACGCCGAGCGACTGGCCGAGCTGGCGGCTCGAGGAGTTCATTCCCGAGGCCATGCCGGCCTGGGTCTTGGGCACCCCGGACATGACCCCGTTGGTAATCGGCGAGCTCACCATGCCGGCCCCGATCCCGAACATGGCGTAGGTGACGATCAGGTAGAGGTGGTCCGTCGAGCCGGTCAGCCGGGACAGGGCCGCGCTGCTCAGGGTGAGTGCCGCGCCCGCGATGACCATGGGGATCCGCGGGCCGCGCCTGGCGACCATGCGGCCGGCCAGCGGGGCGCACAGGGCCATCACCACCGGCATCGGCAGGATGGTCAGGCCGGCCTGCAGCGCAGACAGTCCCCGCACGTCCTGCAGGTACAAGGTGGACAAGAACAAGAACCCGGCCATTGCGGCGATGGCGCAGACCGCGGTGAGGTTGGCCCCCGCAAACGGCACGCTGCGGAAGAACCGGAAATCGACCATCGGCTCCTGGCGGCGAGGCTCGTAGGCGAGCAGCACCGACAGCGCGGCCACCGACAGTGCGAAGAAGCCGAGGATCTGCGGCGAGTGCCAGCCGTCGGTGGGGCCATCGATGATCGCGTAGGCCAGGGACCCGAGCATGACGATGATCAGGAACTGCCCCACCGGGTCGGCGCGGCGCGACCGCGGGGCCTTCGAGTCCGGCACGAACAGCGCGGTCAGCGCGATCGCGGCCAGGCCC
>JASHYW010000293.1 GCA_030042885.1 Streptosporangiaceae bacterium
GTCCCGGCCCCGGTGGCCCGGACCCCGGTGGCCCGGGCCGAGCCGCCCCCGGCCCCGGTGGCCCGGACCCCGGCCACCCCGGCCGCCCTGGCGCCCCGGCGTGAGCCCCACGTCGACTGTGGCCAGCCGCCTCGGGCAACTGACGGGCCTGGCCGTCCGCCAGGCGCGCGTCGTCGGCTCGCAGCATGGCTACGAGCACCTCATCGTCACGCTGTCCGGCGGCCGCCGCGCGTTCGCCAAGGCGGTCGCCTCCGGCCAGGATGCCTCGCAGCAGACCTCGGCCGCGTTCGCGGCCGAGGCGAATGGCCTGCGCTGGCTGGCCGAGGCCGCCGCCGTCCCGGTTCCCGAGGTGCTGGCAGTCGCCCCGTCCGCGCTGGTCATCTCGATGATCCCGCCGCAGAGGTCCACGCCGGAGGCCGCGTTCGGATTCGGCGCGGACCTGGCCGGGCTGCACGCGGCCGGCGCGGGCGCGTTCGGCGCGCCGTGGCCGGGATTCATCGCCAGCCTGCCGCTGGACAACACGCCCCAGCCGGGGGCCTGGCCCGAATGGTACGCGCACCGCAGGCTGCTGCCCTTCCTGCGCCGGGCCGTGGATGCCGGCACGCTGCGGCCCGACGACGCGCGGCTGGTGGAGGCGGTCATCAACCGCATCGGCTCGCTGGCCGGGCCGCCCGAGCCGCCGAGCCGGATCCACGGCGACTGCTGGGCCGGGAACGTGCTGTGGTCCGGGGGGCGGGGCTGGCTCATCGACCCGGCCGCGCACGGCGGCCACCGCGAGACCGACCTGGCCATGCTGGCCCTGTTCGGCGCACCCGACCTGGACCGGATCCTGGGCGGCTACAACGATACGGTGCCGCTGGCGGCAGGCTGGCGGTCCAGGATCCCGTTGCACCAGTTGCACCCGCTGCTGGTGCACGCGTGCCTGTTCGGCGCGTCGTACCGGGAGGGAGTCCGTTCCGCTGCCCGCGCCGCCCTGGCCATCTGACCCCGCCCGTCTGACTCCGCGACACGATCCGGAACCGCAAGATCCGGCCGGACCCCTAGGCTCTGCGGGACACGGTGTCCGTGTCGCCGATCACATCCGGCTCGTCCGTCGCTCCGGGCTGGCCGAGGTCGTCGTCCGGGTAGGGCTGGCCGAGGTCGTCGTCCGGGTAGGGCTGGCCCGGGCCGTCGTCCGGGTAGGGCTGGTCGGGGTCGTCGTCGGGATGCTGGCCGCCCATCGCCTCAGGGGCGAGCGGGAGCGCGATCCGGAACGTCGCGCCCTTGCCCTCGGCGGTGCGGACCGAAGCGACGCCGCCCTGCGCGGTCACCAGCGCGTTCACGATGGCCAGGCCCAGCCCGCTGCCTCCGGTGGCGCGCGTCCTGGCTCGGTCGGTGCGGTAGAACCTCTCGAACACGCGCTCCGCCTGCTCCGGGGACATGCCGGGCCCGTGGTCGGTCACGTCAAGAAGCACGGCCGGAGTCGGATCGCCCTTGCTGGGGTTGAGGACGCCGGAGCTGATCGACACCTCTATCGGGGTCCCGTCCGGGGTGTGCGTGAGCGCGTTGCTCATCAGGTTCCCGATGACCTGGCGCAGTCTTGGTTCATCGCCGATGACCAGGTACGCGGCGCCCGGTGCCACCGACAGCTCGATGGTGCGGCGCGGCGCCAGGACCCGTGCGTCGTGCACCGCGTCGGCCGCCAGCGACAGCAGGTCAACCGGCTGCCGGGCCAGCGGCCGCTGCTGGTCGAGCCGGGCCAGCAGCAGCAGGTCCTCGACCAGCAGGCCCATCCGGGCGGCTTCCTTCTCCACCCGTCCCATGAGCCTGTCCAGGTCGCTGGGCGTGAGCCCGGTCGCCGTGGTGACCATGCCCTCCCGCGAGGGTGCCTCACCCTCGGCTTCCTGCTTGCCCCAGCGCTTGACCATGCCGCCGCGCTGGCGGTAGTACTCGGCGAAGCCGCGGATCGCGGTCAGCGGCGTGCGCAGCTCGTGACTGGCGTCCGCGATGAACCGGCGCATCCGCTCCTCCGCGCGGCGCGCCGCCGCCTCGGATTCCTCCTGCGCGTGAAATGCGGTCTCGATCTGGCTCAGCATGGTGTTGAGTGACCGGCCGAGGCTGCCCACCTCGGTGCGCGGGTCGCGCTCGGGTACCCGCCGGTTCAGGTGACCTTCCGCGATTTCTCCGGCGGTGGCCTCGATGTCATCCAGCGCCCGCAGGTTCGCCCGCACTACGGCGAAGCCGGCTATCGCCAACACGAACAAGGTCGCGATGCTGACGACGAGGTCGACCCCGGTTAGCTGCCGGAGGGTACTGTAGACGCTGCTCACGTCCTCGCCCACGACGACGGTGCCGCCCGTCACGGGGATGCTGAGGACGCGCCAGCGGTCGCCCGGCGACCCGCCAGGGACCGTGGTGGTCAGGTAAGGATTCGCGGCCAGCTGCGACTGGGCTGACGATGGGAGTGTGCTCGGGGGGACGTCACCCGGCGGCAATCCGCTGTAGGGCGCGGACGACGGCTGCACGACCTGCTGGGCAGCGCCCCCCTCGGGGAGCCACCACACCGCGTAGCCGTCTATCGCGAGGTTCTGCGCAACGCGCACATCATCGTTCACGACGACGTCCTCCGCGGCCTGCTGAGCACTCCTGAGCTGCGTGTCCACCTGGCCGAGCAGGTAGGTGCGCAGGAAAGTCACGCCGACCACGCTGATGACGACGAGGGCCACGGCGACCAGCGCGAGCAGCGCCGTCACCAGCTTGGTCCGCAGCGACGTGCGGTTGTGCAGCCGGCGGATCGCGTCCCAGCGCCGTGCTGTCCACTGGCTGGCCCGGCTGTCCGCTCCCTCCGACATCATGCCGCCCGCTCTGCTAAGAAGACGGAAGCCGCAGCACGTATCCCACGCCGCGCAGGGTGTGGATCAGCCGTGGTTCCTTGGTGTCCACCTTGCGGCGCAGCACCGACACGTACGACTCGACGATGCCCGTGTCACCGCGGAAGTCGTAGTCCCAGACGTGGTCCAGGATCTGCATCTTCGACAGCACCCGGTTGGCGTTGCTCATGAAGTACCTGAGCAGCTTGAACTCGGTGGGGGACAGCTGGATCTGCTCCCCGCCCCGCCACACCTCGTGGCTTTCCTCGTCCAG
>JASHYW010000294.1 GCA_030042885.1 Streptosporangiaceae bacterium
GCCGCACGATCGAGTGCGGCGCGCTGCTGGTGTTCGACGAGGTGATGACCTCGCGTCTGGCCCCGGGTGGCCGCCAGGCCGAACTGGGCATCTCGGCCGACCTCACCACGCTGGGCAAGTACTTCGGCGGCGGCGTGTCGTTCGGCGCGTTCGGCGGACGGGCTGAGCTGATGAGCGCCTTCGACCCGCGGCGGCCGGACGCGCTGGCGCACGCCGGAACCTTCAACAACAACGTTCTCACCATGAGCGCCGGCCTGGCAGCACTCCAGGTGCTCAGCCCGGCCGCAATGTCCGAACTCAATACCCGCGGTGACCGGCTGCGGACCCGCCTCAACGACCTCGCCGCCGGCCTGCCAATGACCTTCACCGGCCTCGGCTCGCTGATGACCGTCCACTTCACCGGCAAGCCGGTGTGCAACGCGGCCGACGTCGCCGCCGCCGACCAGGGCCTTCAGGAGCTTTTCTACTTCGACCTGCTCAACGCCGGGGTATACCTGGCCCGGCGCGGTATGAGCGCCTTGTCGCTGCCCCTAGGCGACGCCGAGTGCGACGCAATGGTCCTCGCGGTGGCGGAGTTCATCCACCGTCGGCAGGCACTGCTGCGAACCCGTCCGTAAGGGCCTGTTCGCGGCTCGCACCAGCTACAGCTCCCAGGCCCGGCAGCGTATCGCCTCGGGGAACTGCCTCCATCGCTCGCCAGGCACCGGCAGCCCGGATCCGCCTAGAACTCTCGCGGTCACATACCTTCCGCCGACGCACAGAGCTCCCAGATCTGTGCCGAGCGCGGCGGAACCTGCGTAGAAAGCCGACTGTGCCAGATCGGCGGCTACTTGCGCTGCGCCCAGGTGATGGTCAATTACACAGAGTTAGGAGAAGCCTCGCCCGCCGCGGTGCCCCGGTGCGCGTGCGCGTCGATCGCCTATGGTGTCAGGCGGCGCGTAGGCTACGAAAACTCCGACGGCGCGCAACTCAGGCCAGCAGGCTACCAGCAGCATGCCAGGCGGACGGTAGCCGTCACAGAAGGTGAGCGGTCGCCGTGCACCGCCGCCTTCCGTGAGCGCGCCTAACGATTCGGAGCGGCCATCTGGCGTGCTGACCATGAGATCTAATGCGCGCAGATCGCCGCATTATCTGCGCCATATGGACTGGGATGACGTCCGCGATGACGGGCCTGAAGCCGGGCGGTCAGTCCGTTACGCACTCCTAGTAATCCAACCGGGGGTGAGCAAGACCAGCAGCCCGTCCGGATCGCGCACGGTCGCCAGGGTTGCCGACCCGCGCGGCGTGGATTGAGTGACGCGCCGGGGCGGGCCCCCGAGGCCGAGGGCCGCAAGCCGGCCCAGCATGGCCTCGACGTCGACGAAGAACGACAGCTGGAAGAAGCCAGTCCTGGGCGGCGAGGGTGGCGGCCCTGCCGGGACCTCCCCGTCGAACACATTGAGCTCCAAGACACCGGCGTGGTCGTCCGGAACTCCCGCGTCGCCGAGGAAAACCGCGCGCACGCCGCGGCTGGGCGCGTCGAACAGGCCCGGCCAGTCGCCCTCAACGTGCCGGTCAAGCAACAGATCCAGGCCGAGCCCGTCCCGGTAGAAGCGCAGGCTGGCCTCCAAATCGCGGACCACGACCACGCAATGATGAATTCCTCCGGGCACGGCACACAAGGCTAACAAGCTTTGCCGCGGGACGCGCCGCCTCACTATCGCCGGCCTCGGGCCTGCTCAGGCCGCCCGCTGACCGCCGCCCACCCGCCCACCTGACCGGCCCGGGCCGGTTCTGCGTAGGTGGCGCTGGGTGACCCATGACGTTCGCCGCGGTGGCGGGTAGCACAGGCGGCGTAAGTAGTCGGCGGTGCAGGTGCTGGGTCGCCGAGTCTGCCCGTAGAAGATCAGGGCGGCACGCTACGCGGCGCCGGTGGCTCGGCGTCAGCGCCGCGCTCAGGCCTCCGAAGGCACCCGGCGCACGCCGAGCCGCAGCTGCCAGAGTCCACCCGATCAGCACAGCTCACCCGCCACGCAGGCCAGATGCCGGTCCGGTCCAGCTCGCAGCAGCCTGACTCTAGGGTCAGTCCATGCCATGTTGCTGCTCGATGCAGACCAGGTTCAGACCCGGGATGCCCCCTGGTGCGACACGCCCGCGCGAGGGACGATCGTGAGGCAGTACCAGCCATTCCGCTGGCGAGGGGATGGGTCGCTGGCCTGGAATGTCAGGCCGGAGCCGGGCGGTGCGGCCGTCCGCCGTCGTCAGCCAGCGCAGGGAGGTGGAGAGTCATGTCCGGCGAAACTGAGATCCGTCCCTTCCGGGTGGACATGCCCGACGAAGCGATCGCCGACCTCCGGCGGCGCATCGCCGCGACGCGCTGGCCCAGCAAGGAGCTTGTCGCCGATCGGTCGCAGGGCGTGCAGCTGGCGGCGCTCCGGGAGCTCGCCCGGTACTGGGCGGCCGAGTACGACTGGCGCGCGTGCGAGGCGAGGCTGAACGCGCTGCCGCAGTTCACCACCGGGATCGACGGGGAGGACATTTACTTCATCCACGTCAAGTCGAGCCACGCGGACGCGTTGCCGCTGATCATCACGCATGGCTGGCCCGGCTCGGTCCTCGAGCTGCTCGGGGTCATCGGCCCGCTCACCGACCCGGCCGCGCACGGCGGCTCCGCCGACGACGCCTTCGACCTGGTGATACCGTCCATACCCGGCTACGGCTTCTCCGGCGAGCCGGCCCAGCTGGGCTGGAACGTCGGCCGCGTCGCCGGAGCCTGGGCGGAGCTGATGCGCCGCCTCGGCTACGCCCGCTACGTCGCCCAGGGCGGCGACGTGGGCGCCGCCGTCACCGACGCGATGGGCCGCCAGGCACCCGAGGGGCTGGCCGGCATCCACATGAACCTGCTCCTGGCCGGGCTGGGCGGCGGCTACCTGTCGGAGAACCCCTCCGAGGAGGAACGCGCGGCGCTCGACGCCATCGCCACATTCAGGACGAGCGGCAACGGCTACCTCGTCGAGCAGAACACCCGGCCGCAGACGGTCGGCTACGCTCTGCTGGATTCACCCGTCGCCCTGGCGGCCTGGATGCTCGACCACGACACCGATGCCTACTACAAGATCTCCCGCGCCTTTGTCGACAGGCAGCCCTCCGGCGGCTTGACCCGGGACCACATCCTCGACAACAT
>JASHYW010000041.1 GCA_030042885.1 Streptosporangiaceae bacterium
ACCGGACTCTGCACGAGGCCTACCGGAAGCGCGAGGACGTGTTCGCCGCCACCATGGCCGACCGGGCCGATTGGGACAAGGCCACCGTTCAGCAGCGGCACCTATCCGTAGCCGCCGACGCCGAACTGCGCCGTCGCCACCCTGGCCAGCACTACCCACCGCTGCGCTCGGCCGAACCCGAACCCACCGCCAGCGCCGAGAGCGAGGAGCTCACCACGACGGCGGGGGAACAGAACCTGGAGTTGGACCAGTCGATCAAGGATCTGGCCGCAGCACACCGCACCTTCGCCGACCGGCTCGCGGACCGGCAAAGCCTGACGATCCCGTCTGAGGATCCCGACTACGGCGACCTGGGACAGGCGTTCCCACCCTGGCCCGGATCAGGCAAAGGCCCGATCTTGCGGCCGCCTAAGCCGGAGATCCGGCCGTCTGCACAGGTCCTCCAGCGCGCCGCCGAGCGCGACGGCGACCGGGAGGCCGCCGATTGACCGCAGCGGGAGGTGCTACCGGGCACCATTGATGGCTTATCAGATGGCACGTGCGGAAGTTCCTCGTCGCTGCTTCGGCTGGAAGATCTGGTCCATGACCTCGGCTCCAGTCGTGATCACCGGGCGCAGCTCCCGCCGGTAAATCACTTCGGTCGTCCGCGAGCTGGCGTGCCCGGCCAGCCGGGCGATCTCCTCTACCGGCACGCCGCGGTAGCTCATCATGCTGACGAACGACGTCCGCAACTCCTTCGGCACCCACCGAGTGCCCAGCCCAGCCGATGCGGTGACCTTCCGGAAGTCCCGCCGCAAGTTATGCGACTCATACGCCGTCCCCACCGAGGTGGTGAACACCAGCCCGTGTTCCTGCCACAGCTCCCCCGCTTTGGCCCGCTCGGCAGCCTGCCGCCGCATCTGCTCGCGCAGGGCCTCAACGGCGATCTCGGGAAGCCTCAGCGTCCGCCGCGATCGGTTCGTCTTGGTGTCGCCGTGCGCGCGGACCGAGCGCCACACCGAGACCGTCCCGGCCTCCAGGTCCACGTGATCCCACGTCAGCGCCCGCGCCTCCTCCGAGCGGACGCCCGTCAGCAGGCATAGCACGATGTACGCGTGCAGCCGCGCATCCTCCGCAGCCTCTAGCAGCGCGGCCGCCTGTTCCACGGTCAACGCCTGCGACGGCCGCCCCTCCCGCCCGCGCGGCGTATCCACCAGCGCCGAGACATTCCGCCGGACCAGATCCCTGCCCTCAGCATGGCGCAGCGCCCGCGTCAGGCAGTTGTGCGCCTTCTGCAGCGTCGGCGTGGAATGGGCCGCTGCCATCTTCGCCAGGGCGGCGCGCACGTCCTGCACGGTCAGGTCGCGCAGCGGGATCCTGCCGATGACCGCCAGCACCGGACCCAGCGCATCCCGGTAGACCTCGACCGTCTTGGCCGCGCGGCCCGGCAGTCCCTCGGCCAGCCAATCGGCGACCGCCATGTCCACCGTGTAGCCCGCCGCAGTCCGCACGCCCGCGTCGAGCTCGGAGTGCACATCCTTGAGCTTGTCCTTGACCTCGGTCCTGGTCTTACCGGACACCTTCCGCCGGATCCGCTTGCCATCCGCGTCAAAGCCAAGCGACACCACGCCACGCCAGCGGCCAACGCACGTCCGGTGATGGACGCCATCCCGGCAGTCGCCCCGGTGGTCGAAGTAGATGCCGTCCTCGCCATACCCGCGGCGCGAAGACCCAGTCATACCGGAAGCCTACAACTTGGCTCCCACAATGGCTCCCCAACCTGAGCAGCGTCGATTAGCGAGGAATCAGGTATGGCCTTTGATCTGCAATAACTCGGTGGAGCTGAGGGGATTCGAACCCCTGACCCCCTCCATGCCATGGAGGTGCGCTACCAGCTGCGCTACAGCCCCGCGTGGCCCTGGCACGGATGATCCTGGCCCCGAGGGCAGGACATTGAAGGACCGCACCAGCACCGTGGAGAGATCTTACCCTGCCGCAGCGGCGACTTCGACCTTGCTGCCGAGCACGTAGTCTTTCGCCCAGGGCACGCCGTTCGCCTGGTTGTTTTTGGCTCGCTTCGCGCGCAGGCATGCTCCGCGATCGGGGACATCGGTGACCGGGACCAGGTACATGGCATCGGTGTCGGGGCAGTACGCGCCGAAGCCTAATCGGCCGTGCAGTGCGGGGATGGCGGCGGCACGTCCAGGGTCGGGTTGCGGTCGAAGAAGCCGGTCGGCTTGAGGGTGAAGCCGCAGCGCGCGACCGGCATGACCGGCCAGTCCTCCGGGCGCGGGACGTGCGTGGGGCCGAACGTGTGCCACAGGACGATGTCGGCGCCGTCGATGTCCCTGTCGCCTGCGATGAACGCGGGGATGCCCGCACCGCCGGGGTGCTGGTTCACAAAGTCGCCCGCCGGATAGCGGTGAGCCGGGTCATACCTGGTGACCCAGAGATGGTTGGTCGCGAACCCGGCCCGCGGCGTCAGCGGGGCAGCCGGATCGGCCAGCAGCACCGGCGCGGACTCCGGATAGAGCGTGTAGCTGACCGGACGGCCGAACCTGTTCTGGTGCTCGGTGCTGATGATCCGCCAGGTCCTCCCCCGCGCCCCGTCCGCGCGGCGGCCCGACCGCGACTCGCGAGTCAGCCGCGTCACGTGCTGCACGATGGCGTTGCCGTAGGGGTTGTCCGGCCCCACCGGGAGGCCGCTGACGTCGACCTCCTCCACGGCGTTGGCCAGCCCGTCGACGGTCATGTCCAGCCGTGCGCTGTACAGGTGCTGGTGGAAGGGGGCGGCCAGCCCTGGCGCGACTTCGGTGGAGTAGGGATGGTCGCCGCCGGGATGCGCAGAGGTGAACAGGACGCCGGTCGCCTTGATCTCGCACTCGATGGTGCCGTCCAGGTAGAAGTACCAGTAGAAGCCGTAGTCGTAATTCCCGACCGTGGTGAAGTACGACACCACCAGCCGGCGCTGGCGGCGTACCTGGGCCGAGCCGTTGAAGATGTCGGTGTGCTTCCACAGGATGCCGAAGTCCTCTTCGTGGATGCAGATCGCGTTCTTGATCACCCGGGGCTGG
>JASHYW010000295.1 GCA_030042885.1 Streptosporangiaceae bacterium
CGCGCCTCCGGCACGACCCTGCGAGGACCCGAAGGGCCGCAGCGGTGTCCCGGCGCCGAGGACCAGCCTCCCGCTGTACCTTCTGGCGTGCCTCCGTGCGTCATGCCGGAGGCGTGCCATAAAGAGCCGTCAAGCGAAGCGCCCGCGAGGGAGGGCAAAGATGAGCGAGAGCGTGCCTGAGCCGGACCGTGAGCGCCTGGCCTGGATGTACCGGCAGATGCTGCGGATCAGGGAATTCGAGGAGCGGGTGAAGGGAACGTTTACCGAGCACCCGGGGGTGATCCGCGGCCACACCCACCTCGCCGACGGGGCCGAGGCGTCGATCGTCGGATCGCTGGCCGCGCTGCGGCCCGGCGACCAGGTGATGTCCACCTACCGCTGCCACGGCTATCCCCTGGTGCTCGGCAGTGACGCCAAGGCGATGATGGCCGAGATCTACGGCCGGGCCACCGGGCTGTGCGGGGGCTACGGCGGCTCCATGCACCTGGCCGACCCCGAGCGCGGGTTCCTGGGCACGTCCGGGATCGTCGGGCAGGGCATCCCGCAGGCGACCGGCGCCGCGTACGCGGCCCAGATCCGCAAGCAGGGCCAGGTGGTCCTGTGCTTCTTCGGCGACGGCGCGTCCAAGCAGGGCGCGTTCTCCGAGTCGCTCAACATCGCCTCGCTGTGGAAGCTGCCGATCGTCTACGTGCTGGAGAACAACTCCTACAACGTGGTCACCCGTGTCGAGCAGGAAGACGCCAACGCCGCGGCCGGCGAGCCGCTGTCGGTCAAGGCCAGGGCGTTCTCGATGCCGGGCGTCACGGTCGACGGCGGGGACCCGGTGGCGGTCTACGGCGCGGTGGGAGCGGCGGTGGCCCGGGCCCGCTCCGGCGCCGGTCCCTCGCTGGTGGAGTCGAAGGTCTACCGGCTGAGCGCGCACGGCAACATCATCGCCCCGCCCGGCGTGCCGCTGCACTTCCCCGAGCACGAGGCGGTCGCGGTGTTCGGGGCACCCGAGGAGTACGAGGCGGCCAGGCGCGCCGACCCGCTGCTGCGGATGCGCGACCGGCTGGTGTCCGACGGGGTTCTCGATGCGGACGCGGCGGACTCGATGGCCGCCGCGGTCCGGGACGAGATGCGCGCCGCGGTGCAGTTCGCGCTCGACAGCCCGTATCCGGCGCCGGATGAGGCGCTGCGCCACGTGTACGCGTGAAAGGACGTTGGGACATGAGCAGGCAGCTTCCCTATATCGCGGCGATCAACGAGGCCATAGCCCAGGAGATGGCCCGCGACGAGACCGTGCTGTACTTCGGGCAGAACATCGCGACGACTCCGGATGATGAGTTCCTCAAGGCGTTCGGCCCGGACCGGGTCCGCGTCACCCCGATCTCGGAGACCGCGGAGATCGGCATGGCGGTCGGGGCCGCGCTGGCCGGGTACCGGCCGGTGGTCGAGCTGTACATGGCCGAGTTCATGCTGGTGGCCATGGACCAGGTGGTGAACGAGGCGCCGCGGTTCCGGTACATGAGCGGCGGTCAGGTCAAGGTCCCGCTGGTGCTGAAGGCGGGGTACGGGTTCACGGCCGGCTGGGCGGGGCAGCACACCGGTTCGATCTACGGCATGTTCACCGGCGTCCCCGGGCTCAAGGTCGCGCTGCCGACCACGCCGGCCGACGCCAAGGGCCTGATGGCGACGGCCATCCGGGACGACAACCCGGTGTGCTTCTTCCATCACTACCTGCTGACGCTGGAGCCGGGCGAGGTGCCCGAAGGGGAGCACCTCGTGCCGTTCGGGCAAGCGGACATCCGGCGGGCCGGGGAGGACGTCACGATCGTGGCCACCGGGGCGATGGTGGGCCGGGCGCTGGCGGCGGCCGAGGCGCTCGCGGCCTCGGGGATCAGCGCGGAGGTGATCGACCCGCGCACGCTGGTGCCGCTGGACGTGGCGACGATCTGCGAATCGGTGGCCAAGACCGGCCGGCTGGTGCTGGTGGACCAGGCGACCCGGCACGCCTCCGCCTCGGCCGTCATCGCCGCCGAGATCGCCGACCAGGGGTTCGCGTACCTGAAGGCGCCGATCAAGCAGGTGACGGCGCTGGATGCCACTGTCCCTTACAGCAAGCCGATGGAGGAGTACATCCTGCCCGACGAGGAGAAGATCGCCGAGGCGGTGCGGGCGGTCACGGCGGTGAGGTCATGAGGGAGGCGGGCCTGACGACGCCCCGGAAGCGGGCGGAGGAGGCATGAGCTTCCCGTGGCCGTACCGGCGGATCGCGACGGAAGAGGCGTTCTCCATCCCCGAGGTGTATGAGGCGATGCGCGACTGGGCAGCGGGAGCCGACCCGGCCGAGCCGGACCAGGACTTCTGGGACTTCGTCTTCACCCAGGACACTCCCGGGCTGCGGCGCGTGCGGCGGCAGCTGCTCGACCTGGAGGGCGAACGGCTGGAGATCATGGACGCGAACGGCGTGGATGTGCACCTGCTGTCGCTCACCGCGCCGGGCGTGCAGACGTTCTCGCCGCCTGAGGCCGCGGCCCTGGCCCGGCTGGCGAACGACCGGCTGGCGTCGGTGATCAGCCGACACCCGGGGCGGTTCGCCGGCCTGGCCGCCGTAGCGCCGCAGGATCCGAAGGCGGCCGCCGAGGAGATCTCGCGGGCCGTCACCGAGCTGCACCTGAACGGCGTGATCATCAACTCGCACACCGACAGCGAGTACCTGGACGAGGAGAAGTTCTGGCCCATCCTGGAGGCCGCCGAGGCGCTCGGAGCTCCGATCTACATCCATCCGCGCTCGCCCGCGTCCCAGATGGCGGCGGCGTTCAAGAAGTACGGCCTGGAAACCGGCATCTGGGGGTTCCAGGCCGATACCGGGCTGCACGGCCTGCGGCTGATCTGCAGCGGCGTGTTCGACCGGTTCCCTGCTCTCCGGATCGTGCTCGGGCATCTGGGCGAGGGACTGCCGTACTGGATGTACCGGCTCGACTACATGCACCCCGTGCGC
>JASHYW010000296.1 GCA_030042885.1 Streptosporangiaceae bacterium
CCGCGACGATCTACGAGGGGTACGGCTGCACCGAGTCGGCCACGCTCATCTCGGCCAATCCCTACGGGGCGCGCCGCGCCGACAGCGTGGGGCTGCCGGTAGCCGGCTGCGAGGTGTCGATCCAGGACGACTATAACCAGATGCTGCCCGCGGGGCAGGACGGCGAGATCTGCGTGCGGTCGCCCGGGGTGATGACCGGGTACTGGCATACGAGCGATGGCGCCGCCAACGTGCTCGCGGGGGGCTGGCTGCACACCGGTGACATCGGGCACCTGGACGAGGACGGTTACCTGTACGTGGTGGACAGGAAGAAGGACCTGATCCTGCGGGGCGGCTTCAACGTGTTCCCGCGGGACGTCGAGGAGGTGCTGGTCGCCCATCCGGCGGTCGCGCTGGCCGGAGTGGTGGGACGGCCGGATGTCCGGCTGGGCGAGGAGGTGGTGGCGTTCGTGTCGCTGCGGCCGGGCGCGGAGGTCACCGCCGAGGAACTCACCGAGCACGCCAAGCGGCACCTGGGCGCGACCAAGTACCCGCGGCAGATCACCATCGTGCCCGCCGTCCCGCTGACCAGCGTGGGCAAGCTGGACCGCAAGAAGCTGCGGCAGTGGGCCCGGGACGAGACCGCTGCTTAGCCGGCCGGGCCGGGGGCGGGCAGGATCCGCCCGGTGACCTCGCCGAAGCCGATCCGGGTGCCGTCGGCGCCGGGCGCGGTGGCGGTGATCGTAACCTCGTCCCCGTCCTCGAGGAAGGTGCGCACGGACCCGTCGGGCAGGGTGAGCGGTTCGGCGCCGCCCCAGCTCAGCTCCAGCAGGCAGCCACGCTGGTCCCGCTCCGGGCCGCTGACCGTGCCGGAGGCGTAGAAGTCGCCGGTCCGGGCCGATGCGCCGTTCACGGTCATGTGAGCCAGCATCTGCGCCGGCGTCCAGTACATGGCGGCGAACGGGGGACGTGAGACCAGCTGCCCGTTCAGCCGGACTTCCAGCGCCAGGTCCAGGCCCCACGGGCCGGCATCAGCCAGGTAGGCCAGCGGCTCGGGCGAACGCGGCGGCGGGCTGATCCGCGCCTGCTCCAGCGCGTCCAGCGGCACGACCCAGGGCGAGACCGACGTGGCGAACGACTTGGCCAGGAACGGGCCGAGCGGCCGGGATTCCCAGGACTGCAGGTCACGGGCCGACCAGTCGTTGACAAGGAACGCCCCGAACACGTGCTCGGCGAACTCGCCGACGCTCACCGGGCCGGACGAACCGGCCCCGATCACGAACCCGACCTCGGCCTCGAAGTCCAGCCGCCGCGACGGGCCGAACGTCGGGCCACCGTGCCCAGGACGCTGGCCGCGCGGACGCGTGACCGGCGTGCCGGAGACCACCACCGTGCCCGCGCGCCCGTGATAGCCGGCCGGCAGATACTTCCAGTTGGGCATGAGCGGCTCGGCGCCCGGCCGGAACAGCCGCCCGACGTTGGCGGCGTGATGCTCGCTGGCGTAGAAGTCGACGTAGTCGCCCACCTCGAACGGGAGGTGCAGCTGCACCCCGGACAGCGGGCGCAGCGCGGCCTCGACGGCGGCGCGGTGCCGTTCGAGAGCCAGCAGCTCGCTGATCCGGGCCCGGACGTCGGTCCACCGGACCCGGCCCTGGGCCATGAACGCGTTCAGCGACGGCTCGGCGAAGACCTGCTCGCCCAGGATCCCGGCCAGGTCGAGCACCGAGTCGCCGATCCGCACCCCGACCCGCGGGCCGTCACCGTCCGAGAACACGCCGTAGGGCAGGTTGGCCACGCCGAACGGCGAGCCGGGCGGCAGCTCCAGCCAGGTCAGGCTCGGGCCCCGTCGAGGTGACGCAGGGTCTGGCCGACGTAGATCTGCCGCGGCCGGGAGATCTTCTGCTCCGGGTCGACCGAACCTTCCTGCCAGTGGGCCAGCCAGCCAGGCATCCGGCCGATCGCGAACAGCACAGGGAACATCGCCACCGGGAAGCCCATGGCCTGGTAGATGATGCCCGAGTAGAAGTCCACATTCGGGTACAGCTTGTGGGTGATGAAGTAGTCGTCGTCGAGCGCGATCCGCTCGAGCTTGAGCGCGATGTCCAGCAGCGGGTTCCGCCCGGTGACCTCGAACACCTGGTCGGCGACCTCCTTGATGATGGTCGCCCGCGGGTCATAGTTCTTGTACACCCGGTGGCCGAACCCCATGAGCCGCAGCTCCCCGGCCTTGACCCGGGCGATGTAGGCGGGCACGTTGTCCACCGAGCCGATCTCCCTGAGCATGTTCAGTACCTGCTCGTTGGCGCCGCCGTGCAGCGGGCCGTACAGCGCCGCCGCAGCCGCGGCCGCCGCCGAGTACGGGTCGGTGTGGGAGCTGGCCACGCTGCGCATCGCGCTGGTGGAGCAGTTCTGCTCGTGGTCGGCGTGCAGGATGAACAGAACGTCCAGGGCGTGCTCGAGCACCGGGTCCGGGCTGAACTTCGGCTCGGTCATCTTCCACATCATGTTGAGGAAGTTGCCGGCGTAGGACAGGTCGTCGTCGGGGTAGGC
>JASHYW010000297.1 GCA_030042885.1 Streptosporangiaceae bacterium
GGTGCGCCTGCTCGAGCCGTCCCGCATCGGCGTCGAGCTGTCCGAGGAGATGCAGCTGCATCCCGAGCAGTCCACCGACGCGATCGTCGTGTACCACCCCGAGGCCAAGTACTTCAGCGTTTGACGCATGGGCGACATGACACCTCCGGCAACCACATGGTTGTGACAACCATGTCGTCTGGTGCACGTCGCCCGGACAACGACGTCGTTGGGCGGCGGCTCGTCGCCGTCCTGTTCGACATGGACGGGCTGCTGATCGACTCCGAGCCGCTGTGGCTCGAGGCCGAGACGGCGGTCATGGCCAGGCTCGGAGCCGACTGGACCAAGCAGGACCAGGCGCAGCTGATCGGCGGCAGCCTGGAGCGCACGGTGCGCTACCTGCTCGCCAAGGCGACGCGGCCCGCGCCGCCGGATCTGGTCGGCGAATGGCTGATGTCCGACATCGCCGAGCGCGTCCGCCGCGACGGCGTGCCCGTCCGGCCGGGCGCACGCGAGCTGCTCGCCTCGGTCAAGGCGGCGCGCCTGCCGCACGCGCTGGTGACCTCCTCCGGGCGGGGGTTCATGGAGGCGGTGCTGGCCAGCACCGGAATGCGGTTCGACGTTCTGGTGTGCGCCGACGACGTGACCGCCACCAAGCCCGACCCGGAGCCGTACCTGCTCGCGGCCAAGCTGCTCGGCGTGCACCCTGCCGGCTGCTTCGCCCTGGAGGATTCGCCTAACGGCGTGGCCGCGGCCGAAGCCGCCGGCTGCCAGGTCATCGCCGTGCCGTCGCTGGTCCCCATCGCCCCCGCGCCGGGCCGCACGATGGTGCAGTCGCTGCTCGACCTGCAGGTCGGCCCGGAAGGCATATCGGTGCGCGGGGAGATGCTGGCCTCGGGGGGACGACCCCCCCAGACCCCCCCGGACCGGGGGGATGCCATCCCCCCGGATCCCCCTGGCCCCCGGGCCCCCCCTTTGGGGGGTTAGCCCCAGAGTCGGCACGCCCGTCACGACTTAGACTGGTGGCAGAACCGCGGGGAGGCGCGCATGTCCACCTATGACAATATCGCCTGGCTGCCGCTGTGCGCGGGACTGACCGGGCTCGGCCTGGTGCTGAGTTACCTCGTCATGCGGCGTCGCGGCCTCGGATCGGGCCTCCGTGTCGCGGCCGTGTCGCTGCTGCCGCTGGCTGCCTACCTGACCGGCTCGATCGAGATGTTCTGGAAGATGGGCGTGGCCGTCGGGGACTTCGCCAAGGGCTTCGTGTTCTCGCCCCGGGTGTGGGCGGGGATCGCGCTGGCCGGGGTGGCCGTGGTGCTGCTCATGGTGTCAGGGCCGATGCGGCGGAAGGTCACGCAGGGCCAGGACACGCGGGCCACCGGGCCATCCTCCGGCGCGACGCGGACTTTCCCGGCCGCGACCGGCGGGCAGCTGGCCACCCGGCCCGACCCCGCGCTGGCCGCAGGCGCCACGGCCCCGGCCAAGGCGCCCGCGAAGGGGCGTAAGGGCAAGAACACCGACGATGACGACGACCTCGGCGACATCGAGGACATCCTGCGCCGTCATGGCATCACCTGACGCCTCTCCTTGCGTGCCGTCGCACGCTCGTCACCACGTCACGGCCGACGTATGCCTGGTGACGCGGCGGACATCTTGCGCCACAAAGGCATCAACTGAGGATTTTTTTAGTCACAATCAAGCTACGAGAACGGCATTGGTCTGGATTTCGGCGCTCGGAGCGCACAGTCTCTCCATTTAGGCAGTCAGTAAGGTGGGTGGGCGACGGCTGCCCCGAGACCGTCTGAGTTCGTGACCAAAGGAACATGCCCATGATCAAAGCACCGCACCGCGTTGTGGCACTGACGGCGGCCGTCTTGGCCGCGGTCGGGCTCGCCGCCTGCAGCTCGTCGTCATCGTCATCGGCGCCGTCGGCCAGCAGCTCGGCGACGCCCGTGTCCGGCGACACGCTGAACATCATCTCCGCCGCCGGCCCCGACCACATCGACACCGTGCCCGCGTATTACACCGTGGACTACCAGCTCGAGCGTGCCTATGCCCGGCAGCTCCTGTCGTACCCGACCGTGCCATATACCGGTACGTCGGGCGCGGGCTGGATAGCGACCACCACGCCGACCGCGGACGTAGCGACCGAGGTGCCGACCGTCGCCAACGGCGGGATCACCAATGGCGGAAAGACCTATACGTTCCACATCAAGCCGGGCGTGGACTGGAATACCACCCCGGCGCGCCAGGTGACGTCCCAGGACTTCCTCCGGGAGTTCAAGGCGTTCTTCAACCCGGTCAGCCCGGTCGGCAACCCGGTCTACTACGAGTCCACGATCGCCGGGCTCACCGCGTACGCCAACGCGGAGACCGCCTACTTCGCCAGCAAGGCGAACGCGCCGACCGCGGCCAACATCGCCAACTTCCAGAACACGCACAGCATCTCCGGCATCACCACGCCGAACTCCTCGACGATCCAGTTCACGCTGATCTCGCCGGCCAGCGACTTCCTGTACATGATGGCGATGCCGTTCACCTCGGCCCGGCCAGTGGAATACGACAGCTACGTGCCCAACAGCCTTCAGCTGGACACGCACACGATCTCGGACGGCCCATACCAGATCAGCTCGTACGTCCCCGGCAAGTCGATCACGTTCGTCAGGAACCCGGCCTGGAACCAGTCCACGGACCCGCTCCGGCACGCCTACGTAAACCAGATCGTGGACACGCTGGGGGTAACCTCCGCCGCGACGCAGCTGTCCGACCTGCAGGCCGGCACCCAGGACGTGATAGATAGCGACACGCCGATCAACCCGGCGTCGATCCCGTCCCTGATCGCGTCCAAGGCCCCCAACTTCGTGATCGCGCAGTACTCGACCACCTTCCCGTACATCGTGTTCAACCTGCGCAGCCCCAACTCGAATGACGCCGCGCAGAAGCTGCTGGTACGCCAGGCGGTGGAGTACGGCGTGAACAAATCGGCCGCGGTGAAGGCCATCGGCGGGCCGGCCGTCGCCCAGATCATCAATACGGTGATCCCGCCGGGCAACGTGGGCTACGTGAACTACAACCTGTACCCGGACAACAGCGGGCAGGGCAACGTGGCCATGTGCAAGTCCGACCTGGCCAAGGCCGGGTACCCGAATGGCGTCACGCTGATCTACCTGTACCCGAATGACTCGTCCAACACCCGGATCTTCACCGCGATCCAGGCGTCGCTGGCGACTTGCGGCATCACGCTGAGCGGCAAGCCTGAGCCGGGCTCGTCGTTCTTCGTCGACCTGGGCAACTCGCCGGAGAACAACAAGCCGGGCACGTGGGACCTGGGCCAGCCGGGCTGGATCCCGGACTGGTACGGCAACAACGGCCGTACTATCGTCCAGGCCCTGTTCCAGGGCCCGAACTGCGTGGTCAACACGGTCAACTACGGTTGCTACGACAACTCGACCGTGAACTCGCTGATCACCTCGGCGGAGAGCGCGTCCTCGCTGTCGGCTGCAGGGAGCTACTGGCATCAGGCCGACATGCAGATCATGTCGGACGCGGCCATCGTGCCCATCATGGACCAGGGCTTCCCGATGTACTCCAGCGCGCGGGTCAGAGGTATCGGGTCCAACGGCGCCACGTCCCCGACGGCGCTCTTCGCGCCGAACATCGGCGCTCCCGATATCACCGCCCTCTGGCTGGCCGGCAGCTGACCCCAGGTTGCCGTACAGACAATGCCGTGGCCTGGCCGGACGAGTTCCCGGCCAGGCCATGGCGATATTCGTGATCGTGTGCGACGCTTACCCTTGTCGGCCGCGTGCGATTCCACGCTGTGGGCGCGGCAAGCCGGAGGAATGGTAGTGACCCTGCTTGAAGTAACCGACCTGAAGGTCAGCTTCCGCACTGCTGACGGCGTGGTCAAGGCTGTTCGCGGCGTGTCGTTCGGCGTCGATGCGGGGCGGACGCTTGGTATCGTCGGCGAGTCGGGCAGCGGCAAGACCGTCCTGACGCAGACCCTGCTCGGGCTGACCCCCGGCGCCGAGGTATCGGGCAGCGCGGTGTTCGACGGAACCGACCTGCTACGGCTTAGCGAGAACGATATGCGGAACGTCCGCGGCGCTCGCATCGCGGTGATCTTCCAGGACCCGCTGACGAGCCTGCACCCGCTGTACAAGATCGGGTGGCAGATCGCCGAGATGATCCGGGCGCACGACAAGTCGGTCTCCAAGAAGGAAGCCACCGAACGGTCGGTGGATCTGCTGCGCAGAGTCGGGATTCCGCGCCCGGAGACGCGCGTCAACGACTACCCGCACCAGTTCTCCGGCGGCATGCGGCAGCGGGCGATGATCGCGATGGCGCTGTCACTGTCACCTCAGATGATCATCGCGGACGAGCCGACCACGGCGCTCGACGCCACGGTGCAGGCGCAGATCCTCGACCTGCTGCTGCGCCTGCAGCAGGAGTCTGGCACTGCGTTGCTCATGATCACCCATGACCTCGGCGTGGTGGCGGACATCGCGGACGACGTCATGGTCATGTACGCGGGGCGGGCCGCGGAGAAGGCGGCCAAGCGTGACGTGTTCTATGCGCCGCACCACCCGTACACGAAGGGGCTGCTTGAGTCGATACCGAGCAGTTCGGCGGCCGGCGACCGGCTGCGGCCGATCCCCGGCTCACCGCCAAGCCTGATCAACCTGCCGTCCGGCTGCAAGTTCCATCCCCGCTGCGGCTACGTGCTTGACCGGTGCCTGACCGAGGAGCCTGAGCTGCGGCCGCTCGGCCAGGACGCCCACCACACCTCAGCCTGCTGGCTGCCGGTCAAGTCGGCGGGCCTGTCCGAGCAGGCGGAACAGCTGCGCGTGCAGACGGTCCAAGAAGGCCGCAGCGAGGCGGCCGCCGAGGTGTTCGAAGCGGAGACCGCCGGGGCCTTCGGAATCGACGGGAGCGTGGCCGGATGAGTCTCCCGCCACCTGACGGGCCGGCCGACACCGTCCCGCCGAGCACGGGGCCGGACGACGCTGACGAT
>JASHYW010000298.1 GCA_030042885.1 Streptosporangiaceae bacterium
ACGCAGGCCGGGACCAGGGGTAGGTCAGCCACCGGTTCCAGCTTGGCGGCCAGTGCCGCTGCAGCCGCGCGGCGCCGTCGACCGCGGCGCAGCACAGCATTATCACCACGAACGCGTCGTACTGGAACTTGGCCTGCCACCACAGCGGATAGCCGGACGCCAGCATCCGCTCGGCCAGCAGCGGCAGCACCGCGACCACCATCGGCGAGGCCAGCGGCAGGAAGCCGAACGCCGCGAGCAGCCCGATCATCGTCCGGGCTTTCACCGGTGGGGTGACGAACACGTGCACGGCGTGCAGCGGATGGGTGAGCACGTTAGCCAGGGCGCTGCCGAGCGTGGGCCCGAACTGTCCGTAAGCCCAGTAGAAGGTGGCCGACCCGCCGAAGGCGGGGATCAGCACCTGCGTGGCCACCCAGGTGGCGGTGACTCCGCCGATCACGAACGCCAGCCCGATCCAGGTCTCGGGCCGCCGCCTGGTCAGCAGCAGGTAACATCCGAAGCCCGCCACGAGCAGGCCCATGTCCTCCTTGACCAGCAGCAGTGCCACCGCTGCGGCGATCCCCCCTACCAGGGGGGTACGGGCCAGGGGGGGACGGGCCAGGGGGGTACGGGGGGACGGGTAGTCCCCCCGTGCGCCGGGGGCCAGGGGGTACGGGGGGCGGGGAGCCCCCCGTGAGCGGGGGGGTCTGGGGGGGCGGTCCCCCCGGGAAGACACAGCGTCGAACCGCTCGACCATCACCGCGGTCAGCGCCGGGACGAACGCGACCTCGTGGAAGTCGAAGATGACGGCCTCCATGACCGGCAGGGACAGCGCGTACGCGACGCATACGAAGTACGCCGCGCCCGCGCCGAGCTTGCGCCGGGTGTACACCCACAGCGGCGGTATGGCCAGCGCGAACAGCACGCCCTGCGCGACCAGCAGCGTGGTCGGGTCGTCGTGGATCCAGTACAGCGGGGCCAGCAGGGCCAGGATCGGCGACCAGTGGTCGGCCAGCAGCATGAAGTGGGCGCCCTGCCCGTCGGACACGCCACGCGCGATCGAGACCGGCGCGCCGAAGTGCGCGTAGCCGCGGATCCCCTGGTCGAAGATGACCAGGTCAAACGTGCTGGCCAGGAAACGGCGGAACAGGATCAGGGAATCCAGGCAGTAGATGAACGCGGCGCCCGCGGTGAGCGCGCCGACCCTGACCGCGGTGCGGTGCCACAGCGCGACGAGCCGCCCTCTACCTACGGCGGCCCCGTCAGCCTCGCTGAGAGGGGCCTGAGGGGCCAGGGGGGGCCCAGGGGGGCATGGGGGGGCGGGGAGCCCCCCCATGCGCGGGGGGATCCCGGGGGGTCGCCCCCCCGGGGAGACAGAGCTCACCGCAGGAAGGGTAGCAGTGCCGTGGCCAGGAAGCGGAGCCGCGCGTTGACCGAAAGTGCGGCAGTTACGGCCCGGGCGGCTACTCTCTTGCTATGAACCAGGAGGCAAGCCGCGGACCCGCCAGCGCCGCGCCACGCGGGACCGGGCGGCCACCGAGGAAGCAGCCCGCCAGACCCTCGCTGGGCGGCGGGACGCCCGCCCAGGACCGCGAACTGCGAGCGCAGGGCCGGGAGACCGTCCGCAGGCTGCTCGAGGCGGGCATGATCGAGTTCGAGAACCGCGGCTTCCACGGCGTCCGCGTCGATGACGTGGTGCGCCGGGCCGGCATCTCTCACGGCACGTTCTACCTGTACTTCTCCAACAAGGAAGACCTGTTCAAGGCGCTGCTGAAAGACGCCCTGCACGACATGGAGATCGTGGCGGGCGACTTCCCCGTCGTCACCAGCGACGAAACCGGGCTGAGCGTGCTGCGCCAGTGGGTCAGGAAGTTCTTCCGGGCATATGCCGTGCACGCCACCGTGATCCGCATCCTCAGCCAGGCCGACCTGGTGCCGGAAGAGGTGTTCGGCGACGGCCTGCGGCTGTTCTTCAGCATCGCCGAGGCCATGACCACGGGCATGACCGCCGCCGCCCAGGCAGCCGGCCGACATCAAGAGCACGCCGAGCTGACCGCGGTGGCCTGCCTGATGATGCTCGAGCGGGTGAACTACCTGATCAGCGCCGAAGTCCGGCTGCCGGAAGACGAGATGGCCGACCGCATCGCCGACATCATGTTCGCCGCGTTCGGCCTCACCGTTTCGTGATCGCTGACTGAGGGAAGCGACGGCGCATTCGCTGAGGGATTTCTCCCCTGCCCGGCGGGCCCAAAGACACTGTTGCGGCGGGTCTTCTCGGCGGTTACCTGAGGTCAGGGAAGATATTCTCGTCGCGGAGATGGGACATGCCGGGGACATGGCATCTGCCGGCGCTCAGGCACAGCGCGGCCGGGCCGGGCCCGTTCTCCCGGCACCGACGGCTCGCAGCCGCGTTGCTGGTCATCGCGTGCCTCGCGGTGGCGGTGCCGGGGGCGATCGGCACGGTCCGTTATGCGGTGACGTTCTGGCTCTACCGCGGCTTCCCTGCGCCTGCCGCGCCGCGGAGCGTGGTGTCGGCGACGGTGCAGACCATTGATGTCGTCAGCCCGGCCCTGGGCGGCTACCGGGACACGGTGGACGTCGTCCTGCCGCCCGGATACGCGAGCCAGCCCGCGCGGCGTTATCCGGTCCTGTACCTGCTCCACGGCGTCCCGGGCGCCCCGTCGAACTTCCTGAACATCGGCGACGTCGCGACCGACGAGGCGACGCTGGTGGCCGAGGGAAAGATGCAGCCGCTCATCCTGGTCATGCCGACCGGTTCGCGCTCCTTCTTCACCGACGAGGAATGGGCTAATGGGGTGCGTCCCGGCAACGGATGGGAGACGTTCGTGGCCCGTGATCTGGTCCGGGCCATCGACGCCCGCTACCGCACCATCGCCGCGGGTGCAAGCCGGGGCCTGGCCGGGCTGTCTGAGGGCGGGTACGGAGCGCTCAACATCGGGTTGCATCATCCGGGCGAGTTCGACCTGCTGGAAAGCTGGTCCGGTTACATGATCGCGGACAACATTCCGGCGATCTTCGGGCGCAACGAGGCCCTGCTGCGCTATAACAGCCCTGCCGATGAGCTCCCCATCGTGGCGCCCCAGCTGGCCGCGGCCGGCACCTACATCTGGTTCTACTGCGGCAAATCCGACGAGGAGGCCGGGCAGAACAAGGCCTTTGACGCCGAGCTCACCTCGCTTGGCCTGTCCCACTACTTCTTCGAGCGGCCGGGAACCCACAACTGGGCGCTGTGGCGGGCACTGATGCCGCAAGCACTGATCACCGCCTCGGAGCATCTGCGCCATGGATAGGCGCGGACCGCTGGCAGGCGTCGCGCGAGCGGCGGCGCTGGCGCTGGCTATCATCGTGGTGACCTCGATCGCCACGGGATGGCTGTACTGGGTGCGGGCGGGGGTGGCGCACTGGCCGGGCCCGATGGTGCATGACGCCCTCCCGCTCGACGAACTGCCAGGTCATGACCGGGTCCCGCTGGTCATCTACGTCGCCGCCTTCGGCCTGGCAGGGCTGGCCCTCGGGCTGGTAGCCAGGGCCATGCGGGTCGACCGGCTGGCCGCCGGACTCGGCCTGGCCGCCGGCACCGGAGCCTGGCTGTTCCTCATCGACGCGGTTTCTCTGCTGATCGTCCGCCAGGGGTCGTTCTGGCAGGAGTTCCGCAGCGCCGCCGGGCTGCAGCCCATCTACCTCGCCGCGGCGCTGTGCGGCGCCGGAGGCGCGCTGCTCGGCACGAGCAGGCCGACCGACCAGATCGTGCCCAGACTGCTGTCCTGGCTCGTCGCCTGCGGCGGGCTGATCGATATCGTATCCGCGGTCATCCCCCGCCTGGGAGCCGCCCTGAGCTTCGTGGAACGCCTCGGGCCCGGCTTCGCGCCGACCGCACGGGCCCTGCTGGTCCCGGCGGGCATCTTGCTGCTGATCGTGTCACGCGGCCTGGCCCGCCGTAGCCGGCGGGCCTGGCGCCTGGCCGTCGCACTGCTCGGGTTGTCGGCGGTGCTGCACCTGCTGCGCGGCCCGGACTACGCCGCCGCGATCGCGACCGGGCTGACCGCGGTGGCCCTGGTCGCCCGGCGGCAGGACTTCCCGCACCTCGGCGACCCGGCCGCCGAGCTGTCCGCGCTGGTCCGCCTGACCAGCGTGCTCGCTCTGGCGGTGGTGTACAGCGTCACGGTCATGTGCCTGTACCGGATGGTGGCCGACCTGCCGTTCTCCGCAGGCTCCGTCGCGCTGGACACCGCCCGCGCACTGGTGGGCCTGCCACCGCGCGGCAGCCAGTACCTCCCCGGGGAATTCTCGCGGTGGTTCCCGCTGTCGGTCCTGTCGATCGCGGCGATCGGGGTCATCTGGGCCGCCGAGGTCTGGGTCCGCCCCTGGCGGCAGCGCCTGTTCGCTGACGCGGGAAGCGGAGAGCGGGCCGCGGCCATCGTCCGCCGGTGGGGTAGCGACACCCTGGCCCCGTTCTCCCTGAGGTCGGACAAGCAGTGGTTCTTCACTGGGCAGTCTCTGATCGCCTACCGCGT